>JAZRYW010000023.1:0-42583 GCA_045600965.1 Bacteroidales bacterium
TCGCCTTCAGAATGGAAGATACCGGCTGCTCCATGCAGCAGGCCTTTGATGATGTCTATCAATCCAAACTATTCAAAAAGCTCTGTATTCCCGAAACCGGACTTTACATTCAGTCATCCAAATATGTATACTCTTACCTTATGGATGAGCTGGGCAAATAAGTAGTCCCTCACCGGGTATTACTGCGAGGCCTCCCCATGTTCCATGAAGCTGGCCCATGCTGTCCTGACGTGACCTCCAAAAGTTGAACAGATTCTGATTATAAATCAACATCAATGAAAAAAACCACATCACTTGTTGCGCTGATACTTTTACTGTTTGCAAGTTGTTCCAAACCTGCCGGGATAATAACCGCCCATTCGTACGAGGAACTCAAAGGCACCGTGATAGGAACATATCAGGGCGCGACAGTGGAGACAATCCTTTCTGATCACGCAAAAGAATGCGGATACGAGGTTGAGTACCATACGGAACCCGCTTCAATCATTCAGGGGCTGAAAAACGGTTCCGTTGACCTGATGACCGTCCGTTTCCCGGAATTCAAGGCGTATATGCATTCCATCCCGGGATTGTACCCGGTTTGGGACTCGCTTCTGGTGGACGAACAGCTTGTCCTGTTCAGCCTGAAGAACAATGAGTTGAAGGATAAGTTCAACGAATGGCTCAAACTTCCGGAAACACAACGGATGATCCGGGATTCAAAGGATTACTGGCTCAGGCCTTACGGAGCCCCCGACCCTGCCCCGAAAGACTATGACCTCCCGACCGGAGGAGACCCGCTTCACGTAGCCAGTTCCTTTACGGTTGTGGGTACGACATACATATCCAATGGCAAGCCTGCCGGTGTCGATATTGACGTGCTTTATGGATTCGCCAAATATGTCGGCCGTCCCGTGGAGCTTCTGAATATGCCGACACTGAGTATTCTTGCAGCGGTACAGACCGGACAGATTGATATGGGCGTATCGGGCTTTTCCCTGAGACCGGACAGAAGCATAAATGACAATATGCTGATTTCCGAGCCGTACAACAGGGCATCGCACGCTCTGGTAGGCTATAGCGAAGAACTCGCAGTGCAGCAGATGAAGGAAGCGGGGCTGTATAAGGAGTCCAATTTCTTCTCCAATGTGTACAGCGCCTTCCGACGCACATTCATTGAGGAGGACCGTTGGCAGATGATAGCCGGTGGACTGTGGCTTACAGTAAGAATTTCTTTCTATGCGCTTATCCTGGGAACGCTGCTGGGCGCCCTGATCTGCGCAATGCGTATGAACCGCAGACGTTTCATATCCGGAATGGCAAAGGTCTATATAGAGATTATGCGCGTACTTCCCATTCTGGTGTTCCTTATGATTATGTATTATGCGGTCTTTGCTACAATGGGAGTAAGCGGAGAGGCAGTGTCCGTAATAGCTCTTGCCATGAGTATGGCCGCTTTTGTGGGCGATGTGTTCTATATGGCCATACAGGGCATTGACCGCGGGCAGCGGGAGGCCGGATACGCACTCGGTTTTTCAAAGAAGCAGACTTTCTTCAACATCATATTGCCGCAGGCGGCCCGCAGCGCCCAGGCCGTCTACAACGGGCAGGTGATTGCAATGATAAAGGCGACGTCGATAATAGGTTATATCGCAGTCATTGATCTGACAAAAGCTATGGACATCATCCGCAGCCGCACGTTTGACGCCTTCTTCCCGTTCATAGCCGCCGCGGTCATATATTATCTCATCACGGTGGTCTTTGTCAAACTGATCGGCTGGCTGCTTGATATGACTCTTCCCAAGAAAGGCAGTGATGTCGCTCCGGAACTGACATTCAAGCCCGCAAACAAGACTGTCAGGCCTGCAGCTCCGGCACAGCCCGTCCGGAATACGGATGCCGTTCTTACGGTAAGCGGACTGCGCAAGGTATTTGAGGACGGAGTCGAGGTGCTTAAGAACATCACCACAGATATTCACAGAGGCGATGTCGTGTCGATAATAGGCCCGTCAGGAACAGGCAAGAGCACATTCCTGCGATGCCTCAACAAGCTTGAAACGTCAACGGAAGGGACCGTGACGATGAATGGAATCGCCGAGGATGAAATGCGCAAACATATGGGAATGGTGTTCCAGTCTTTTAATCTGTTCGAACATCTGACAGTGCTGGAGAATGTCTGCATAGGCCCTATGAAACTTCTGCACAAAAGCCGTGCGGAGGCCGAGATGCGCGGAATGGAACTGTTGTCCGCAGTGGGTATGGCAAACAAGGCCACATATATGCCGAGTCAGTTGTCCGGCGGCCAGAAGCAACGTGTAGCCATAGCCCGCTGCCTTTCAATGGATCCTGAGGTCATCCTGTTTGACGAACCGACTTCTGCCCTCGATCCTACGATGATAAACGAGGTGCTCACCGTTATCCGCGAACTCGCTGCCCGCGGTATGACTATGCTGATAGTGACTCACGAGATGAAATTCGCCCGTAACGTAAGCAACCGCGTGTTCTTTATGAACAAGGGAGTGATATTCGAGGAAGGAACCCCTCAGCAGATATTCTTCGAGCCGCAGCGCGAGGAAACCAAACGCTTTATTCAGGGTATCGGCAAGTTTGACTGGGGCATTGTCAGGGACTATGATTTTATAGACCTGAGCAACAGCCTGGAACAGTTCCTTCTGCACTATATGATTCCGCAGCCTGTCGTCGCCCACACTATGGCGGTGGTGGAGGAACTGCTCCTGCTGTTCCAGAACGGAAACGGCGGTGTGGCAAGGATAATGGCCGGCGCCGGCCTGTCGGTCCGGTACAATGAGCAGAATCAGGATACGGAATTGATATTGTCATATCCCGACAATCTGCCGCAGATACTTTCCGATTCGGGCAGGGAGGATGACCTGAGCATTGTCCTGCTGCGCAGTTACACCTCTGTCCTGGAAGAATCCGCCGGCAGACTGTATGCAAGAATCAAATAATCTTTCTGTCCATCTCCGGATAGGAGAAGCCGGAGAGTCCGTCCGGGAGCAATTCACAAATCCACAAACAGATATCAAATCCACAATAATTTTCATAAGTTCACAAAAAGCGTTCATATCTTCACAAATCGTTTGGATTTTATTGTTCGGATATTTTACCTTTGCATTGTCACCGTTCGGGATACCGGTGCGAAGCAAAGAAACAATCATTAAATTTTTATACAATGTACATAAAGAAAACAAGTTTTGCAGTCTGCGTCGGCCTCGCCGCCCTGGCCGGATTCGGCGCCAGTTTCCTCTTCGATTTTTCATCTGAGAGTTCTCTTCTCAGCGGTGACATCTCAAAGGCCACCCGCTACAATAATGTCAAGGAAGATCCCGCAATGTCGGCACTTGAGGAAAGAATCCAGAATGATACCGAATACTTCAATACAATAAAGAATACTTTGTTTGTCCTTGGCATCCGTGTTGACGATATCGAGGAGCTTACTGCCCGAACAATAGATTTCGGCTCCGATATCCCCGAGTTCTCAGACGCCATCAGGACATTCGTATCCCTCAATGCCAAGGCATATAACATCCGTCAGTCCATAAAGGTGGCGAACGGCGGGCTGGAGAATATCTCTTCGGGAGGGAAGGCTCCTGAATATGAGCAGACGACCAACAACATATTCGTCGGTTTCCAGAAGATCGAGCAGCAGCTTGCCATCGGAAAAGCTTTCGTGAACGAGGCGGAGGCCTGGCTCCTTAATAACGACGGCGAAGAGTGCGAGCAGATATCCAAGCTCGTTGCAGATTGGACTGTATGCTGTATGCAGGACGCGATGATGAACAAGTCCGACAATGATGTCGCATACTGGAATTCGAAGTTCGGTGAGATGACGGAAGGCCCGGTTTCATCTTTGGTCAAGGCTTTCAACGACAAGTTCTCGCAGATACAGGAGGCGTCAAACCTTGACCTCGGTTCAAACTTCGCTTCCGGCTCAAGGCTTGAAAGGGCTTCATTCCTCGATTTCGTTTCAAACTTCGATTCAGATTCCAGCTTTGACCTCGGAGCGGACTTCGATTTCGGTTCCCTCTTCGATCTGGGCTCAAACTTTGATTTAGGTTCCAACTTCGACCTCGGTTCAGACTTGGACCTCGGTTCGGGTATGATGAACAAACAAGTAGTTGCATAAATAATGATTTTGAGAATCAAGCGCATTGTGCTTATCGGGTTATGGGCGACGCTCATAACCCATAGTTTTATATCGGACGGGCAGACTGTCTACAAGTATAGCAGCGACAGCGCATATATCTGTTTCACCGATAAGGGTCAGGCACAGTATATTCCGCATATCATACGCAAGTATGACCTGTCCAGGGCTCTGCACAGGAACATCTGGGACGGACTGCCGCCCCAGATTCCGTTTATGCTTCTGACAGATATGGAGGACGACGGCAATGCCGGTGTTTCTGCAGTGCCTCACACCCGAATCAATATCGGGCTGGCACCGCTGAACAAGTCTTTTTTCACTTCCGCTTCCCCGGAGCGTTTTGACTTTGTGTTCAAGCACGAGTACACTCACGTAGTTATGCACGACAAGGCTAACTGCAAGGACAACGGCTGGAGGAAATTTACCGGGAACAAGGTCGTGCCCGATTCCCAGTATCCGCTCAGTGCGGTGTGGAGTTATCTTGACGCGCCGCGTGCCTTTTCCCCGAGATGGTATCACGAGGGAATTGCCTGCTTTATGGAAACGTGGCTGTCAGGCGGGGCTGGAAGAGCTCTGGGCGGATATGATGAGGCTTATTTCCGCACAAGGATAAAAGACGGTCAGGATCTGTTTTCCGTAGTGGGACTTGAGACGGAAGGCTTCACTTCCGATGTTGAGCAAGGTGCCACAGGATATCTGTACGGGACCCGTTTTGTCAATTATCTTGTATATGAATACGGGTATGAAAAGCTGATAGAATTCTATAACCGTACGGACGACAGCGAGACTTCCTATGTCAGGCAGTTTGAGAAAGTCTACGGCATCGGACTGCGCGAGGCCTGGAGCGATTGGCAGGAGTATGAGACATCTCATCAGAAGGAAAACCTTGAGATTATCGCCGAATATCCTCTGACTGAGCTTCACAGGCTTGTGGACAAGAATCTCGGGTCGGTATCACCGATGATAATAGACGAGGACAATCACGTTGCCTATGCCGCCGTGAACCATATGGGGGATTTCCCTCAGATTGTCAGCATCAGTTTGAGCGATGACGGAATGAACGCAACGAAAATCAAAAGGCTTGCGTACATCGACGGCAGCAAACAGTATCATCCTGCCTACCTGGCATATGACAGGAAAGGCCGGAGACTGATATGGTCAGACCGCAACGAAAGGGTCCGCGGGCTGGTGGTTTATGATATCGACAGGCAGAGAGTCACAAAAAGAATGAAATATCAGAGGATGTATGACCTCTGCTATGACAATGTCAACGACTGCCTTTACGGCCTGCTCACAAATCAGGGATTATGCTATCTCGTGAAATATGACAGCAGCCTGGAGAACAGGTCGGTCATTTACAGCTTCCCGTTTGGAATAAGTGTCAGCGACCTGGACGTATCCCACGATGGCAAACACATTGTCGCCGCTATCCAGGGCAAGAAGGGAGAACACAGTCTGGTTATGTTCGATATGGATGACATTGAAGATGCAGCAATGGGATACCGGACTTTATGCAGTTTTGACGATTCCAACCTGAGCCAGTTCCGATTCAGCGCGGATGACAGCAAACTCGTGGGATTCAGTTATTATACCGGTGTGCCGAACATCTGGTCATATGACATCGCAAGCGGTAATCTTGATCTTCTGACGAATGTGCAGACCGGCATCTTCGGTCCATACCTTGCTTCCGATGACAAGATATATGCGCTGGAGTATTCCTCAGACGGAATGACGCCTGTAGTTTTCGATTATAAGGAACTTCACGATGCCAACAGCGTGGAGTATCTCGGTCAGAAAGCGTTTGATGCAAATCCCGGCCTTTCCTCTCTGGCCGATATGAAATCAGAAGAGGCGGAGATATCCTTCAGCGAAGTATATGACTCAATCACCGTATACAATCCGTTCAAAGAAATGAAGTTCCAGGGCTTCTATCCTGATATCTCAGGATTCACGGACAGAAGTTCGTGGAACAATATGACTCCGGTGATAGGCGCGCATCTGTCTTTCTATGATCCGTTATCATTGTTCTCCGTGAATATGTTCGTAGGCGCTTCGCCCTGGAGCGGCAATGAATGGAAGAACCGTTTTCACGCAAGCGCCGACATCAGGTACAGGAGATGGTCCTTGAATGCAGCCTGGAATCCGACCAACTTCTATGACCTGTTCGGACCGAGACGTTCTTCCAGAAAAGGATATCAGCTGTCCCTGTCCTATGATTTCACAAACAGTATGCAGGCTCCATACACCTGGAGCTGGGGCGGCTCCATTGCCCATTACGGCGGTATGGACGCTCTGCCCTTGTATCAGGAAATCGAGGTTGACAAGGGCATAACTTCATTCCAGACGGCAAACATATATGCAAAGGCAGGAAAGCAGAGAAGAACCATTGGAGCCGTCGAAGCTGAACAGGGGTATATTTTTTCCGCAAAAGCTTATACATACCTGGCCAACGGCAAGTTCTTCCCGTCGATGGACATCACGGGCGATTTCGGCTTCCTTCTTCCAGTAGGGGAGCACAACTCGTTCTGGTTGAGGACCGCCGCCGGTCAGAACTTCGGCGACGTAAAGTCGGCTCTTGGCAACACGTATTTCGGAGGTTTCCGCAACAACTATGTTGACAACGGGGCAATCAACAGATTCCGCAATGCAGTCGCCTTCCCCGGGGCAAGGATTGACCAGATATCCGCGCACAGCTATGCCAAGTTCACGGGTGAAGTCGATTTCTGTCCTATCAGGTTCAACAATTTCGGTGCACTTCAGTGCTACCCGAACTATATCCAGTTCACCGCATTCTTCAATGACCTGATGACCGATTGGTGGGGAGCTCCGGGACTGTCAAGAGAAAATTATATGAGCGCCGGAGCCCAGATGAACATCCAGATGGTCCTGTTCACCCATATGAAAACCACACTGTCGTTCGGTTATGCGCGCGCCTGGGGGAACGGCCTGAACCAGGGCGAATTTATGGTATCACTTAAGTTGCTGTAACCTTGGGCGAAAGGGCAATGATCCGATTCCTGAAGTCCGAGTACGGGGCGTACAGGGCGATTATGAAAAAGACGCCGTCCGTGGCGCTCACCATCTTCGTCCTTGCGGTGGTGATGATGAATCTTCTGGCAAACAAGGAACTGTTCCACACCGATTGGGTTGCGCTTGACTGCGGGTTCGTGCTGTCGTGGATACCTTTCCTCCTTATGGACTGCTTCTGCAAGGTTTTCGGTGGCAGGGCCGCACTGCGCATATCCATCTTCGCCATCGCCGTCAACCTGCTGACCTTCGGCCTTTTCAAGCTCGTCTCCCTCACCGGGGGGATGTGGGGAGGCTATTACGCCACCGGCCTTACGGAAGTCAACGACGCCCTCAATGCCACCATCGGCGGCTCCACCTGGATAGTGCTGGCCTCAGCCCTTTCGATGGCTGTGGCTTCCGCCGTCAATTCCCTGGTGAACACCGCCGTCGCGCGATTGGTCAAATCAGGAGACTATCGCGAGTTCGCCGCCCGCAGTTTCATCTCCACGGCGATATCGCAGTTCATCGACAACTTCGTTTTCGCTCTCACGGTAAGCGTTCCGCTCTTCGGCTGGAGCCTCAGGCAGGTGGCGTTCTGTTCACTGGTTGCGGCCGCCTTCGAACTTGCCGTGGAAGTGATTTTCTCCGGGTTTGGCTACCGCATCGCCTCACGATGGGAGATCAGAGATTGAAATATTCCGCAAAAGGATTGACGTCGACTGACCCGATGTTGTCGGGAGTGATTTTGATTGTGGGGATGAGGACTTCCGGTGATACTTTGGTGGCAAGGATGCAGTCGACGGCCTTGCGTCCCATTTCGAAAGTGTTCTGGGCCTGCACTGCGGCGACCTGACCGTTGTCCTTCATCGATTTGAGGAGAGAACGGTAGATGTCGAAGGCTATCACCTGCTTGTCGGAGAAATTCTCGACGTAGTTGCCCATAACGAGTATCTTGTCATAGAAATCGCCATTGAAGAGCACAACTGTGCTGCCCTTGGGCATCGATGAGAGCCTTGCATTGAGAATGGGGGCCGTGAGGGGGGTGGATTCGGTGACAATTATTGCATTGTCATCGTTTTCTATGCCCTTTTCCTGCTTGAATATGCGGTAGCGCTCCATAGTCGCAGTAGTGCCGTAGAGTATGCACAGCATTTTCGACGCCTCGGTTTCGGGTACCAGTCCGGCGAACGATTTCGCGGTCTGGGGGATGTTCACGCCGACATAGGATTTGGCGCAATAGGCCAGGGGAGAATGTTCTCCGGCTTTGGAGTCAAGGAAGACGACGGGTGCGCCGCTTTCGGAAACAGCCTCATTGATGATGTCTTCGGCGGGGTTGCCGGAGCCTTCAGGGTAAATTGGCGAGAAGATTACGCCCTTGATGTGATCCTTGTTGGCGGACAGGTATTCAGCCGCTGAAATCTGGCCTGCAATGTCATATTCGCTTGCAGTTGTCTTTATCACGGCTTTGTAGCCGTATGCCTCGCATTCGGACTGTATGCTGTAGGCAATCTGCCCCCAGTAGTCGGAGTTGCCTTCCTTGAGAATTGCAACTATCGTGTCACGGGCGGGGTCATCCTTCGGGTTGCAGGATTGGAAGGGGAGAGCTGAGATGATGAAAAGGGCTGCGAGTATGATTTTGCGTGCCATAATTCAAAACAGATTCTTAGAAGGAGTAGGTGAAACCGAAGATGGCGTTGTATCCGCCGTTGAAAGTTGATGTTCCTATGATCTTGGGCTGGTATTTGCCTTCAAGAAAAAGCCCCCAGTGGTAGTCGAAACGGTATTCAAGGCCAGCGCCGAGGTCGATGCCGACGTTGAAGCCCTTGTAGATGGCAGCGTTGAGACCGGCGATGGGGTAGGCGTAGAGACCGTCAACAAGGTTGAACAGCCAGTGGATGTCGATTGCCGGGGCGAAATAGAAGCTTTCGAAAATGAGCGAACCGTCGATAAGCACCCTGCCGCGGAAGTTGTCCGCATTGAAATCTGCGTTGAGCCCGAGGTCGAGAGAACCGTGGTTAAGGCCTGTATGGAGACCTGCCGCGAAGAACTTGTCCTTTACTTGAGCCTCTGAATTCTGGAACGAACCCATAAGGAGAAGGGTTGAGAAGAGGATGACAAAAATCTTTTTCATAATCAAAACCTTTTTACGAGGGGCAAATGTACAAATATCCTTGCCTTTTTCCTAATTTTGCACCTCAATCAATGGGATGATGGACTTTCTGTTCTTCTTCAACAGCCTGCTGCTCGGGGTGGGGCTGGCTATGGACGCATTCTCGGTGTCCTTGGCCAACGGTGTGAGCGAGCATTCGATGAAACTGCGCCGTATGTGCTTCATTGCAGGCATTTACGCATTCTTTCAGTGCATAATGCCGCTTGCGGGCTGGCTGTGTGTCCACACTGTCGTGGTGGCGTTCGAGTCCTTCCGGAGATTCATCCCGTGGATAGCCCTCGTCCTGCTTCTCGGCATCGGAGGCAAGATGATCATCGACTCCCTCAGGGGAGGGGAGGAGGACCGTCCCGCATTGAGACTGACGCCGGCCGTACTGCTGCTGCAGGGCGTGGCCACGTCGATAGACGCCCTTTCGGTGGGCTTCACCATCGCCGGCTACGGTTTCACTATGGCGCTGGTATGCTCGCTGATAATAGCCGTCGTGACCTTCGTCATCTGCATAGCCGGGCTCGAACTTGGCAGGCGCATAGGGACGGGATTGTCCCGCCGCGCAGGCATCCTGGGCGGTTCGATCCTTATCCTGATAGGTCTGGAAATCTTTATCAAGGGCGTGATTGCCGCCTGATAGGGGCCGGCTGCCGGGACTCTATTCCAGATAGAGGCATTTCAGCGGGTTGAGCCCGCCAGAGTCGAAGCGGTCCACAACCTTTCCCTGTCCGTCAAGCAGCCAGACGTCGCCGTTGGTGACATAGTCGCTTGATGATACAGCGGTGTAGCCTCCGCTGCACGAAATGGAATGGAATCCCGCGATGGCGCTTTCGAGGAAACGGCCGCAGGAGCTCCGGCTTTCCATATCGAAAGCGCAAACCTCCCCCTCTATGGTCCAGTTCTCCCCGTAGTTGCCGGAAACTGCCAGAAACTTCCCGCCGTCCAATGCTGCCATCCCGCAGGGGTTTGCGATGTCGAGGTCAGTCACGCTGCGGTCGGAAAGCGACACGGCCTGAATCTTGGCGGCGGTGGCGCCATAGTCGCCTAAACTCATCACATAGAGAATCTCGCCTTTCCTGTCGGCTATTATCTTCTGCGGGTTGAGGCTAACCTCGATGCTCCCTTCAAGGGAGAAGGTTTCCGCATCGACAACCGACACGGTGTGCCCGTAGTCGGGGTAGCGCGCTCCTCCGGAATCGGCGGTGTATAGCTTGCCGTTGCAGTATTCCACGCCTTCGGGGCTGGGACCGACTTCAACAGTCCTGACTGCATAATCCTTTGAGGGGTCGATTTCTCCGAGGAAGCCCTCGTAGTAGGTCACGTAGACCTTGCCTGACGCTGCGACAAGGCTGCGCGGAGAAAGGCTGCCGTCCCTGCCGGACGCAACGACAGTCTTTTTGACCCTCAGCATAAGGTCGGTGACGAACACCAGCCTCGAGCCGTTCATAGCGATGTAAATCTCGTCTCCCAGGCGAAGGAAGTCCTGCCCGGTGTCTCCGAGCTTCATATCGTTGGCCTCCTGGAAGACATAGGGAGTGACGGCCTTCGTGTCAGGGCAATAAAGTGATATGTCGGAATCATTCGAGCCCCAGTTGCCGTTGTTGAGTATGAGCAGTCCGTGGAGGGATTCCTCTGTTGCAGGCTGTGGATTGACGGGATCTGCGGGTTTGACGGGATCTTCGCAGGAAGAGGCCAGAAGGATGGCGGCCAATGCCGCGGGCAATGTCTTTTTCATCAGAAAGTAACTTTCAAAGTAAGCCTGAACTGGCGTCCCGGCATAGGGTAATACTGTATTATTTCATAATTGGCATCGGTGATGTTGAGCACCTCACAGCTGATGCCGCCTCCGACGGGGTGCTTCCTTCCTATGCTGAACTGCCTGTTGATGCTCGCGCTGTGGTCGGCATAGGGGGCGATGGCATAGGCGGGAAGGTTCTGGGCCAGGCTGTAACGCAGGCCCACGGCGGTGACGGTATAACTGAGATTGACCCAGGGCGTGGAGAAAGTTACGCTGCCGCTTCCGGAGTGCCTGGGAGTGTAGGGTATCTGGTGACGGTAGTTCTTGGCTTCGGGGTCGGTGACATCCACGGCATACTGGTATGACCAGCCTGCCAGGGAACTTACTTCCAGCCAGCCGGCGACCTTCCCGCGCAACTCGGCGGACACGTCGCAGCCGGCCATCTCAACCTTGCCCACGTTTCTCATCCTCCAGACGAACATCGTAGGGATTGCCACGATGCGGTTCTTCACGGTGTTGAAGTAGCCGTCGGCTGAAACAGAGGCGTACCACGTTCCCCTGCCTGTGCTCCACACCGTGCCGAGGTTGAACTGATATGCGCTTTCGGGCTGAAGGTCGCGGTTGCCGGTGCGCAGAAAATACAGATCATCGAACGTGGGGAGGCGGTAACTGTCCTTGAATGAAGTTCTTATTCTCCAGTCGGCGGCAATTGGCACCTTCCACGAAAGCGACACCGAAGGGCTGAGTCTGCTTCGGAAGGGGGCGGGCTTTCCGATCTTCACCTGTTCGAAGCAGAGCAGACCGAGCAGTGAGGCCACCGCCGTCAGGCTTTTTCCCTCATAACGTGCCGACAATGCCGTATATGAAGTCTCACGGGTGGGAAACTGCGCCTGGGGTATGCCCTCCCGGAGTGTGCTTACAAGGAAATCCTCCGCCAGGGAGAGTGAGACCGCGCCGCCGGATTGCCACAGGGCAACACCGGTCAGAGAGGCGTCCTGCAGGAGATAGCGGTCGTCCTCAGGGGCGGGGTATTTGGGATCCTCGTTGAGGTAGCGGTCGGCGTTGAGCGAGTATGAGAGCGATGACTTTATGCTGAACCCTCCTCGGAGGTTGACGTTGTGCACAACTCCGGCCGACAGGGCATCCTGCCAGAGCCTCTCCGTGGGGTTC
Organism: Bacteroidales bacterium; assembly: GCA_045600965.1. GTDB lineage: Bacteria > Bacteroidota > Bacteroidia > Bacteroidales > UBA932 > RGIG6374. The sequence continues at coordinate 12,220 of JAZRYW010000023.1, forward strand.
TGGGTGTAGAGCACCACGGAGCCCGGAAGCCCGCGTTCGCTCGAGCCGTAACTTAACTTGAACTGGAGGTCGCCGCCTGCGCCTATGTCCCCGAAGACGTTCATTTCGCCCTGAACGGAGGAAATGTCGGAATTGGTGCGCAGGAGAGTCTCAGTGGCGCTGCCGTTGCTGATGGTGAAGGGGTAGTCTCCGTCCGACTTCATCCAGTCGGCCCAGAGGTCGAGAGTCCAGCGTTTGGAGAGCCTCTGCTGAAGGCCAAGATGGGGGTTCAGAGTCCCGAATGAGGCAGCTCTGAGCTGCGCTGAGAATCTGGTGGACGCGCTGTCAAGGACAGGCCGCGCGGAGCGCAGGACTACGGTTCCCACCGAACCGGCCAGCCGCGCATTACGGAAGATGTCGTCCGAGCCGCCTATTTCCACCTTGACGCTCTGCAGGTTGTCGAGATTGAAGCGGCCGATGTCCACCTGTCCGTTACGGCTGTTGGTGATGGCCAGGCCGTCGTAACTGATGCCTGTATGCTGGCTCCCGAAGCTGCGGATGCTGACGGTCTTGATTCCGCCTATGCCTCCGTAGTCGCGGATGCTGACCCCTGCGAAGGTGCGCAGTGCCTCCGTGAGGCTGGCGGTGCCGCGCCGCCTCAATTCCTCGGCCGTTTCCCGCCTTGCGGGAGCGCTGCCGTGCGATGCGCCTGTGACTGTCGATGTGACAACGGCCACTTGAAGAGTGTCGGGAGCCTGCGTGAAGCAGACTGCCCCCGCCACAAGAATAGATGTGAACAGCATAAAAAAACACTTTCAAGACCTGTCCCCGGGCCTCTTCTGGTGCAACATCATCTATGGCAGGTCTTCGGACTTGTCCGTCCGGACAGCCTTCCCGTTCTGTCGAACAGTGGCTTGAGAAACGTCCGGCTCCGTTGGGAAGCGTCGTGGCTTCCAAAGGACATACCGCTGCGGGCACAGTTCAGGCATTTCACCTGATTCCCTTTTCAAACCCTGGGGAGCATCGCCTTCGGGTTCACCATAAACCGCCGCAAATATAGGCAAATTCTAAGTTTTTACCTAACTTTGCGCCCGAAAAATAAGGACTGATATGAAAGATTTCAAAAGAACCCTCGTAACCTGCGCGTTACCCTATGCAAACGGGCCTGTCCACATAGGGCATCTGGCCGGCGTCTATGTACCTGCTGACATATATGTAAGGTATCTGCGAATGCGCGGGCAGGAGGTTCTTTTCGTGTGCGGAAGCGATGAACACGGGGTTCCCATCACCATAAAGGCGCGCCGCGAGGGCTGCACGCCCCAGGACGTGGTTGACAAGTACCACGGCATCATCAAGAACGCATTCTCCGAATTCGGCATCAGATTCGACATATATTCCCGCACGAGTTCCGATATCCATTCCCAAACCGCTTCAGAGTTTTTCCGCAAGCTCTATGACGAAGGCAAGTTCATAGAGAAGGAGAGCGAGCAGTATTTCGACACCGAGGCCAACACCTTCCTTGCCGACCGCTACATCGTGGGCACCTGCCCCAAGTGCGGCGCAACCGGAGCATACGGCGACCAGTGCGAGAAGTGCGGCAGTACGCTCAGCCCCGACGAACTCATAGATCCCCATTCCGCAATCAGCGGCAGCGAGCCGGTCAAGAAGACCACCAGGCACTGGTATCTTCCTCTCGACCGCTATGAGGACTGGCTCAAGCAGTGGATACTTGAAGGCCACAAGGAATGGAAGACCAATGTCTACGGACAGTGCAAGTCGTGGCTCGACGCAAGGCTGCAGCCCCGTGCCGTGAGCCGTGACCTCGACTGGGGCGTTCCCGTCCCCGTGGAGGGCTCCGAAGGCAAGGTCCTCTATGTGTGGTTCGATGCTCCCATAGGATATATATCCAACACCAAGGAGCTCCTTCCCGACAGCTGGGAGAAATGGTGGAAGAGCGGGGACACCCGTCTGATACATTTCATAGGCAAGGACAACATCGTCTTCCACTGCATTGTGTTCCCTTCGATGCTGAAGGCCTATGGCGACGGATTCATCCTTCCCGACAACGTTCCTTCCAACGAGTTCCTCAATCTCGAGGGGGACAAGATATCCACCTCGCGCAACTGGGCCGTATGGCTTCACGAATATCTGCGCGACTTCCCCGGCAAGCAGGACGTGCTGCGCTACGTGCTCTGCGCCAACGCGCCGGAGACCAAGGACAACGATTTCACCTGGAGCGATTTCCAGACCCGCAACAACAGCGAGCTGGTGGCCATATTCGGCAACTTCGTCAACAGGGCGGTGGTGCTGACTCACAAGTATTTCGGCGGAACAGTGCCTGCAAATTCCAAGAGCGAGGAGGTGGATGCCGAGACTCTCGGACAGATACCGGCCATCCGCGCCGAGATAGAGAAGAGCATCTCCGATTTCAAGTTCCGTGAAGCGCTGCGTCAGGCGATGAACCTCGCCCGCATCGGCAACAAGTATCTCACCGACACCGAGCCCTGGAAGGTGGCCAGGACAGATATGGACCGCACTGCCTCCATCCTCTACACCTCGCTTCAGATCTGCGCCGACCTTGCAATCGCTTTCGCGCCCTTCCTGCCTTTCTCCTGCGATAAGTTGAAAGGTATGCTGAACGTCGGGGATCTCGGATGGGACCTTCTCGGCAACTGTGAAATACTCGCTCCCGGTCATCGGCTCAATCCCGCCGAACTGCTGTTTGCCAAGATAGAGGATGCCGAGATTCAGGCCCAGACGGACAGGCTCAGCGCCATCAAGGCCGCAAATGAGGCCGCCGCAGCCGAAAGGAAGGCGGCGGAGACTCCTCTTGAAACGCCCAGGGATGAATGCTCCTTCGATGATTTCTCGAAGATGGACATACGCACGGCAACCGTTCTGGAGGCCGGGCGCGTTCCCAAGACCGACAAGCTCCTGAAGCTCAGGATAGACACCGGACTTGACGTGCGCACCATAGTGTCGGGCATAGCGGAATACTACACCCCCGAACAGATGGTGGGCAAGCAGATATGCATACTTGCCAACCTCCAGCCGAGGGTGATACGCGGAATAGAATCCAGGGGGATGATACTTATGGCCCGCCAGCCTGACGGCCGTATGCGCATCGTCGCTCCCGAGGAGGCTCTGCGCAACGGCTCGACAGTCGGTTAGCCCCTGCTGCTGAAACGCCCGGTCTGCTCTGAAACGAGTTCGGCGAGCGTCTTCTCGTCGAAGTAGTTTATCTTCATCGCGGCCTTGACCTCAGATACGGTCTGTTCTGCGACCTTTCTCGCTTCCTGAGTGCCCCTGCGGAGTATCTCATAGACTTCGGGGATGTTCTGCTCCCACTGGTGACGGCGTTTGCGTATGGGCTCGAGCTCGTCCTGGAGGACGGCGTTGAGGAAATTCTTCAACATCATATCGCCCAGTCCGCCGCGGCGGTACTGCTCCTTGACCTGGTCGAGGTTGTGGAATTCGAAACTTGCCTTCCTGCCCACAAAGCAGGAGGCGAACTTTTCGAAGTGCTCGTCCTTGCAGAATGCGTCGAGGTAGGTGAAGACCGTGTTGCCCTCAACCTTGCCCGGATCGCTGACCTGGAGATGGCCCGGATCTGTGAACATTCCCTTGACCTTGGCCCACACCTCCTCCTCGGAGTCGCTCAGATAGATGCAGTTGCCGAGGGACTTGCTCATCTTGGCCTTTCCGTCGGTGCCGGGAAGCCTCAGGCAGGCGGCGTTGTCGGGAAGCAGTATCTCCGGCTCCACAAGCACCTCACCATAGATGGAGTTGAACTTGCGGACTATCTCGCGGGTCTGTTCTATCATAGGCTCCTGGTCCTCGCCGACGGGGACTGTCGTGGCCTTGAAGGCGGTGATGTCCGACGCCTGGCTGATGGGGTAGGTGAAGAACCCCACGGGGGTGCCCTTCTTCTGCGATGCGGCCTCCTCCTCGCCCTCGACGAATCCGCGCATCTGTATCTCCGCCTTGACGGTGGGGTTGCGCTGGAGCCTCTGCACGGTGACGAGGTTCATATAGTAGAATGCGAGTTCGGTCAGTTCGCTCACCTGCGTCTGGATGAAGATGTTGCACTTCGAAGGGTCGAGCCCGCAGGCGAGATAGTCGAGGGCCACCTCTATGACATTCTGACGCACCTTCTCAGGGTTGTCGGCATTGTCGGTAAGGGCCTGCGCATCGGCTATCATTATGAATATCCGGTCGAACAGGCCGCTGTTCTGCAGTTCCACGCGACGGCGGAGCGAGCCTACGTAGTGGCCTATGTGAAGTCTTCCGGTGGGCCTGTCACCGGTCAGTATGATCTTTGCCATAAGAGGGATTCTTAGTCTGTGACGGTCTTGAGATATTCGCGGACTTTCACCTCGATCTCCTCCAGAAGCTGGGGGTTGTCCTTGAGGAGCTGCTTGACCGCGTCGCGGCCCTGTGCAAGACGGGTCTCACCGTAGCTGAACCACGAACCGCTCTTCTTGAGGATGTCGTATTCCACTGCGAGGTCCACAATCTCGGAGAGCTTGCTGATGCCTTCGCCGAAGACGATGTCGAATTCCGCCTTGCGGAACGGGGGAGCCATCTTGTTCTTCACGACCTTCACCCTCGTCCTGTTGCCGGTGGCGTCATCGCCGTCCTTGAGCTGGGTCACACGGCGCACGTCGAGGCGCACCGAGGAGTAGAACTTGAGCGCGTTGCCGCCTGTGGTGGTCTCGGGGTTGCCGAACATCACGCCTATCTTCTCACGGAGCTGGTTGATGAATATGCAGCAGGTGTTTGTCTTGGCGATGTTGGCCGTCAGCTTGCGGAGGGCCTGGCTCATAAGGCGGGCCTGCAGGCCTACGCGGTTGTCACCCATCTCGCCTTCTATCTCGGCCTTGGGGGTGAGGGCTGCGACGGAGTCGATGACGATGATGTCGATGGCTCCGCTGCGGATAAGGTTGTCGGCAATCTCGAGGGCCTGCTCGCCGCAGTCGGGCTGTGAAATGAGCAGGGTGTCCACGTTGACACCGAGATTCTTGGCGTATGTACGGTCGAAGGCGTGTTCCGCGTCGATGATCACCGCAATCCCGCCGTTTTTCTGAGCTTCGGCGATGGCGTGGATGGCAAGGGTGGTCTTACCGCTTGATTCCGGGCCGTAGATTTCAATCACGCGGCCTCTCGGATAACCTCCGATGCCGAGTGCGTGGTCAAGGGCGATCGAGCCTGACGGAATCGTAGAAACTTCCCAGTTTGGCTGTTCTCCCATCTTCATAATCGTTCCTTTGCCAAAATCCTTCCGGATCTTGTCAATCGTTGCCTGAAGAGCCTTGAGCTTCTCTTCGTTCGGCGCTTCGACAACCGGTCTTTCTTTCTCTGTAGCCATAGTAGATAAGTTTTAAAATTAGCCCTACAAAGATACTCAAAAAAATGGTACTTTTGCAGTATGAAAGAAAAACTGCTCGGAAAAACTCTGACCCAGCTGAAAGAGGTCGCAGAGGCCCTTTCCCTGCCTTCCTATACGGCCCGTCAGATGGCGCTCTGGCTCTACGGCAAGCGCGTTTCCTCCATCGATGCGATGACGGACCTGTCGAAGGCCGCCCGTGAAAGGCTTTCGCAGGAATACGAGGTGGGGCTGACCCCTGCTGCGGAGGTCTTCACCTCCACTGACGGCACGAGGAAATACCTCTTCCGGGTGGGTGACGGCACGCGCTGCATCGAGGCGGTGATGATACCCGACGAGGACCGCCGCACCCTCTGCGTGTCGTCGCAGTCGGGCTGCCGTATGGGCTGCCGCTTCTGTATGACCGGCCGTCAGGGCTTCCACGGCAATCTGACCACGGCCGAGATAATCTCGCAGTTCCTTTCGATCGACGAGTCGCAGTCGCTCACGAACGCCGTCTTTATGGGGATGGGCGAGCCTCTGGACAACTACGGAAATGTCGCCGCCGCCCTCGAGATCCTCACCTCCGACTGGGGCTTCGGCTGGAGTCCGAAGAGGATAACAGTCTCCACGATAGGCGTCATTCCCAATCTGAAGCGCTTCCTCGACGAGCAGAAGTGCCATCTCGCCGTGAGCCTTCACAACCCCTTCGGCGGGGAGCGGATGGAACTTATGCCGATGCAGAAGGCCTATCCGCTTGCGGACGTGGTCGCCCTGCTGCGCAGGTATGATTTCACGGGACAGCGCAGGGTGAGCTTCGAATACACGATGTTCGCCGGAATCAACGACACCAGGCGTCACGCCGATGCGCTGGTCCGCCTCTTGCGGGGACTGGAATGCAGGGTCAACCTCATCCGCTTCCACGCCATCCCGGATTCCCCTCTGTCCACGTCCTCGGCCGTGGCGATGGAACTTTTCCAGAGGCATCTCAATTCCCGTGGACTGACCACCACGCTCAGGGCGTCCCGTGGAGAGGACATTATGGCCGCCTGCGGACTGCTTGCCGGCAGGAACAATGAAAGCAACGACTGATGCCATACAGCTATGAAACGCATTATTTCAACCATTATTCTGGCCTTCGCTTTGTGCGCGGGCGCTTTCGCCGCAGACGGTGATGCCCCCGACCCCCAGCAGCGGCCCGCCCCTCACCGCCCCAAGGTGGGAGTCGTGCTGTCGGGTGGCGGTGCCAAGGGGATGGCACACATAGGTGTGCTCAAGATGCTGGAGGAACTCGAGATACCTGTCGACTACATAGTCGGCACCAGCATAGGTTCCATAATAGGAGGCCTGTATGCCCTCGGATATTCCGCTGACGAGCTGGACAGCCTCGTCAGGTCACAGGACTGGAACTGGCTGATGAAGGACCGGCCGGAGCGGCGCGACATCTACTACGAGGACAAGAAAGTTCAGGAACGCTGCGTGGCGGTGGTCCCCTTCCTCGACCCGGACAGTTTCAAAAGCCAGCTTGGCAAGAACGAGCAGGAGAAGAAATCCTCTACGATACTCGCCAACCTGCCCTCGGCCCTCGTGCAGGGACAGAACCTCTACTCCCTGTTCACCAAGCTTTCAGTGGGTTACCAGGACTCCATAGACTTCAACACCCTTCCCATACCGTTCGCCTGCGTCGCGGTGGACCTCAATACCAAGTCGGAGGTTGTCTTTCACGGCGGGAGCATTGTTGAAGCGCTGCGGGCCAGTATGTCCATACCCGGCTACTTCTCCCCCGTGCAGAAGGACGATATGTTCCTTGTCGACGGAGGTCTGCTCAACAATTTCCCCGTGGATGTGGTCAGGGCGATGGGCGCCGAGACGGTCATAGGCTCAGACCTCCACTATCTGCGCCGTTCACAGGAGAAGAGCGTGGAGACCCTGCCCGAGATGTTCGGCAGTTTCCTTTCGATAATGAACGGCGAGAAGTATTGGGAGGGAAGGCGCAACGCCGACGTGCTGATCAACCCCGACACCCGCGCCTACGGCGTGCTGTCATTCGATTCTGTCAGCCTTGAGGCGCTTATCGACAGCGGTTATGTGGCCGCCTCCAAGGTGCGCTCCACGCTTGAGATGCTCGCCGCGAGCCAGAAGGACCTCGCCCGCCGCGAGGCGGAGTGGAAGACTCTCCCTTCCCGCGAAGAGTTCCATCCTTCAAAGGCCGTCGACCTTGGCCGTGATTCGGTTTACATCTCACAGATAAGCATCAGCGGCACCGACTCGGATAACATCCGCAAATTCCTGGAACGGGCCGGCATAGCGCCCGGCATGTCCCTTGACGGAGACAAGCTGGATGACGTGGTTTCCACTCTCTACAACACCGGCGACTATTCCAAGGTCCTCTTTTCGGTCAAGGGTGATGAGGCTTTCAGGCGTCTTGAATTCGAACTCACCCCTTCGATGAAGCACCAGGTGGGCATAGGGTTCCGTTTCGATTCCGAGGAGATGGCCTCGCTCTGGCTGGAGGCCAGCATAGGCAAGCACAAGATGCACGGATGGAAACTGGATGCCGCCGCCAAACTCGCCCAGTCGCCCATCTTCTCCGTCAATCTGGGGCTTGCCGCCGGCAACTGGCTCCAGTTCAATCTGGGCTACCGTTTCCGCAGTTCCCGGACTTCCCTGCTCGGATATGGAAGCCTGGCGGGAGTGTCCGACAATATGATTCACGGGCCGGAATTCAACGTGGAGCTCAGACATCTCAGGAATGCCGACCTGAAAATCAGCGCCGGCCTTATGTTCCACGACGTGAAGGACATCGACACAAGGACTCTCCCCGACTATGAACCCGCTACGGGCAACAACGCAAAGGGTATGATGCCTGTTGTGAAGCTGAGATATGATCTCGACAACTTTGACCGCAGTTATTTCCCCAACAGGGGAGTGAGGCTCAGCGCCGAGGCCGGAGCATATTCCAACGTGTTTGCCGAGGAACTGGCACATTTCTTCAGCGCGGCCCTTTCGCTGGAAGGCATTGTCCCGCTGGGCAGCCGTGTGGCGCTGGTTCCCAAGCTGAACGCCCGCTGGATATTCACGGACGATGAAGGGACGGTTCCCTATATATACAGTAACCTGGCGGGGGGATATCTCCCCGGCAGATATGTTGACCAGATGATGCCGCTGGTAGGTGTCAACGGCTCCTTCGTTGCGGGCCGCAAGGCGTCCGTCGCCCGTATCGACTTGAGGGTGAACACCTGGGGCAACCAGTATCTTACGCTCATAGCCAACGGATTGCTCGGCTTTGACGAACTTGAGGATCTCGCCGGTGAAGGCAACTATATGCTCGTCGGCGGATTGGGCCTCGGATACCACTTCAACACCGTCATTGGCCCGGTCGGCCTGAACGTGCATTGGAATGATGCAAACAGGAAAGTGGGTGTATACGCTTCGATAGGCTATGATTTCTGACAGGGGCAGACACATACTGGATCATATGCGCAGGCTTTGCAGCATACGCGAATACTGCAGCGGGGACATAAGGACAAAGGTGTCCGCCGCGCTGGGCAAGGGTGATGTCCCTCCGGACGGCCGTGAAGCGCAGTGCGCCGAGATCCTTGAGTCCCTGGTCGCGGACGGATATCTCGACGACAGACGCTATGCCACGGCATTCGCCCGGGACAAGTCGTCACTTCAGGGCTGGGGTCCGAAAAAAATCGGTTGCGCCCTACGGATGAAGGGAATTGATGCGGAAATTATTAACTTTGCACTCGGGAGCATCGACGAGGGAGCGGCACGCGGCAGGCTCGAAAGGCTGGTGGCCGCGAAGTCGAGGATGCTCGGCGACGATCCGCGACGGAGGGAGAAACTGATAGCCCACCTCACGGCCCGCGGTTATAACTACAAAGATTACAAGGACTTGATATGATAACAAACGAACAGTTCAAGGACCTCAAGCAACGTCTGGATACGTTGGGGAGGTGTCTTTGACGTCCCTGGTAAAAGGGAACGTCTTGCTGAGGCCGAACAGCATACACTTTCGGCAGATTTCTGGAATGACCCCAAGGAGGCTGAAGCCTTTCTCAAGAAGACTTCGGCCATAAAGTACTGGGTCACGTCCTTCGATTCGCTATGCTCGTCGCTTGACGACCTCGAGGTGCTTATGGAGCTCTCAGAGCCCGCCGGGGAAGGTCAGACAGACGACGTGGACGTGGCCTACGCCGCCCTTCTCTCTTCCCTGGAGGACCTTGAAACCCGCAATATGCTGGGTGAGGAGGGTGACAGTCTGGGAGCAATCCTGACCATCAACTCCGGTGCAGGCGGCACCGAGGCGAACGACTGGTCGGCGATGCTTATGCGTATGTATGTCAGATGGGGCGAACGCAACGGCTATTCGGTGCGTATCTCGCAGCTTCTTGACGGAGATGAGGCCGGGATAAAGTCGGCCACAGTGGAGTTCGACGGCGATTTCGCCTACGGCTACCTGAAGTCCGAGAACGGCGTGCACCGTCTTGTGCGCATATCTCCGTTCAACGCTCAGGGCAAGCGTCAGACCACCTTCTCCTCAGTGTTCGTCTATCCTCTGGTGGATGACACCATAGAGATAGAAATCAATCCCTCCGACCTTGAATGGGACACCTACCGTTCCTCCGGAGCCGGTGGGCAGAATGTCAACAAGGTGGAGACCGGCGTCCGTGTAAAGCATATTCCTACCGGCATAGTCGTGGAGAACACAGAGACACGCTCGCAGCTTGACAACCGACAGAACGCCCTACGCATCCTCAAGTCACGCCTGTATGACCTCGAACTCAAGAAACGCCAGGAGAAGCAGGCCGAACTGGAAGGTCAGAAGAAGAAGATAGAGTGGGGCTCGCAGATACGTTCCTATGTGCTCCATCCCTACAAGATGGTCAAGGACCTGCGTACCGGCTATGAAACCTCCGATACCCAGGGAGTGCTTGACGGCGACCTGAACGCCTTTATGAAAGTGTTCCTTATGGAGAACAGCAAGCAGTAGAACAGAACAAACAACATAACAAAATGGATTCATTCAAATATGCCCCTATGTTTCAGCTTGGTGAGGACACCACTGAATACTACAGGATTCCCGGCTCGGAGAAATATGTCTCCACGGGCCGGTTCGAGGGCCATCCCATACTGAAAGTGGCTCCCGAAGCGCTGACACTGATGTCGAACACCGCTTTCCGCGACGTGTCCTTTATGCTCCGTCCCGCACACAACGAGCAGGTGGCCCGTATCCTTTCCGATCCCGAGGCTTCGGAAAACGACAAGTACGTGGCCCTGACGATGCTGCGCAATGCCGAAGTGGCCTGCAAGGGCAAGCTCCCCTTCTGCCAGGACACAGGAACGGCCATCATACACGGAGAGAAGGGACAGCAGGTCTGGACAGGGTTCTGCGATGAGGAAGCCCTTTCCAAGGGTGTGTACAAGACTTACACCGAGGAGAACCTCCGCTACTCACAGAATGCTCCGCTCGATATGTACAATGAGGTGAACACCAAGTGCAACCTTCCCGCGCAGATCGACATAGAGGCAGCCGAAGGTATGGAATACCGTTTCCTCTGCGTCACAAAGGGCGGCGGTTCCGCCAACAAGAGCTACCTCTACCAGGAGACCAAGGCGCGCATCCAGAACCCCGGCACCCTCATCCCCTTCCTGGTGTCGAAGATGAAGAGCCTCGGTACGGCCGCCTGCCCTCCCTACCACATCGCATTCGTCATAGGCGGCACCTCCGCCGAGCGCAACCTTCTGACCGTCAAGCTGGCTTCCTGCCACTACTATGACTCCCTCCCCACCACAGGTGACGAAACCGGACGGGCCTTCCGCGACGTGGAACTTGAGAAGCAGGTGCTTCAGGAGGCACACAGGATAGGACTCGGCGCACAGTTCGGCGGCAAGTATATGGCCCACGACGTACGTATCATCCGCCTTCCCAGACACGGAGCAAGCTGCCCCATAGGTCTTGGCGTGAGCTGTTCGGCAGACCGTAACATCAAGTGCAAGATCAACGCCGACGGCGTGTGGATAGAAAAACTGGATGACAATCCGGGCCGTCTCATACCCGAGGACCTCCGCAGGGCGGGTGAAGGCAATGCCGTGAGGATAGATCTCGACCAGCCTATGTCCGAAGTCTGCAGGATACTCACAAAATACCCCATCGGCACACGTCTGAGCCTCAACGGCACCATCATCGTAGGCCGTGACATCGCGCACGCGAAGATCAAGGCCCGTCTCGATGCGGGTGAGCCTATGCCACAGTATCTCAAGGAGCACCCCATCTACTATGCCGGTCCGGCAAAGACTCCCGCGGGAATGGCCTGCGGCTCGATGGGCCCCACCACCGCCGGACGTATGGACCCTTATGTGGATGAATTCCAGGACCACGGCGGCTCTATGATAATGCTTGCCAAGGGCAACCGCAGCCAGGCTGTGACCGACGCCTGCAGGAAGCACGGCGGTTTCTATCTGGGCAGCATCGGCGGCCCCGCCGCAATCCTCGCCCAGAACAACATCAAGAGCATCGAGTGCGTGGAATATCCCGAACTCGGTATGGAAGCAATCTGGAAGATACACGTTGAAGACTTCCCCGCATTCATCCTGGTGGACGACAAGGGAAACGACTTCTTCGAGAAATTCAAATAGGATTAATTGGCGGAGGCCTTCCGTACACAGCGTACGGAAGCGCCGAAGTCATTTATATCCGACTTGTTGGCAGGCATATTACCCTGATCGTAATAGATGTAGCGGTAGTATGCCTTGTCGTTTGAGGCCATCCGGGCGCTCCACCAGAAGCCGTAGGCGCCGAGCCCCTGGAATATTTCATAAGAGGCGGTTGAACTGCCGCCGGGAAGCGCGTTCCATCCGAACTTGTTGCTGTGGAGGTTGTCGGGAGAGAAACTCCAGCAGCGTTCCCCGTTGAGGTAGGAGTCCGACGTTATCAGGGAACCTATGCCGGGCCAGTTGTCCGTGAACAGGACTTCGCTTCCTCCCACGGCGAGGGCGAAATCGTTCCAGTCATCGGCAGTGGGTATTGACCAGCCTTCGGGACAGATCCCACGGGGGCCGCCTGCCAGTCCTTCACCGCTTTCACCGCCGGTTGCCTCATTCCAGCTGTAAAGCCTTCCGAACATCATCGAAAGGGGCTCGGCGTTGTCGTAGGGAGCGCCGCAGAGGTTGTAGTCGAGGTTCTGGGCCATCCAGTCAAGGCTGCCGATGCGGGTTATGTGGTATGTCTTGCCGTCGCGCCCGTCCGTTATGGGCTCCAGTTCATCCGGATAGTTCACACCGGTAAGAGAATTTCCGTTAAGGATGGTGAACTTCTTCTGGCTGCTCACGGAATAGTACCCTTCCGCCTTGGCCAGCGCAGTGACAGTATATGTCCCTATGGAATCGGGGAATACCACCGTCACTTCGGAACTCTTCACAGTGTCGTTGGGGGCATAGCTGAGAATCCACATATAATCCACCTTGTCCGGTACGGAGATGCCGGAGACATTGGCCGTATAGGACTCTCCGGCCATCACATACGGAGGGAAGGTGTACTTGAGCGAGCCCACCATAGGTTCGGATTCGGTTACCTCATCATCTTTATGGCAGGAGACAGGAAACGCCGCCGCGAAGACCGTGAATGCAAGAAGAATTATATGCTTTTTCATACCAAGTCCTTATTGAATGGCAAATATAAACACAAATTTACTATTTTTGGCCAACCGAAGCCAAATTCGTGCCACCGTAACAATGTTGAGAAGAATAGTGAGCATAGTGGCGCCGCTGGTCGCCGCCGCCCTGATATCATCCTGCAACAGTGAGAGATACCACACCATAGAAGGTGCCGCGCAGGGCGGGGTGTTCAAGGTCACATATTCTGTGGCCGGCAACAGGAGCGCCGAGATAAGCCGCAAGGTGTTCAAGGCCCTCGAGGCCGTCGACCAGTCCGTGTCGGGCTACAATCCCAACTCGCTTCTGAGCCGTTTCAATTCCTGCCCGGCTGACAGCCTGATGGAGGTGGATTCCATATTCGCCTCGGTATTCAACGCCTCCGTGAGGGCAAGCAGTCTCAGCGGAGGGGCTTTCGACGCCTCTGCCGCACCTCTGTTCGACCTCTGGGGCTTCGGCTTCACGGACAGAAGCGCCGTGACACGCGCTATGGCCGACTCCGTGCTGGAGTTTGTCGGGATGGAGCACTTCTCCCTCAAGGAGGATGGCTCCCGCCGGTTCATCTCCAAGGACGACAGCCGCGCAAGGCTGAATTTCAATGCGATTGCCCAAGGCTGGTCGTGCGACCTGATAGCATCCATACTGGAAGGCTGCGGTTCATCCAACTACCTTGTCGACATAGGTGAGATAATGTGCAGGGGAGTCAGTCCGAGGGGAGAGAAATGGCGCATAGGCGTGGACCGTCCCATAGACGGCAACCAGACGCCGGGAGCTGACCTTCAGAGCATTATCGAAATCACGGACTGCGGTGTGGTTACATCGGGCAACTACCGCAAATACTTCATAGAGGACGGGAGGAAATATTCACATACGATAGATCCCGTCTCGGGATATCCCGTGAGCCACAACCTTCTGAGCGCCACTGTCCTGGCTCCGGATGCCACCACGGCGGACGCCTGCGCGACCTGGTTTATGGCAGTGGGTCTGGACAGCACGGTCTCCATAGTGACCGGAATGCCTGACTTGAAAGTCCTGCTCATCTATGATGATGCCGGCCGTATGGAGACCTGGAGCAATATGTAACGGAAGCCCTTCTACCAGGCGAGCGCGCTGGCTCCGAGGATGGCCGCGTCGGAATCCTTCAGGGAGGAGTAGAGTATCTTCACCTTGCCCTGCCATATCTTCAGCTGGTTCTCCTCCATAGCCGCAACGAGGTCGTCGTGGAAGAATTCCTTCGATTTTGTCAGACCGCCGAAGAGTACGATTGCCTCGGGTGCGCTGAACTTGACGAAATCGGCGAGCGAGTGTCCGAGCAGACGTCCGGTGTATCTGAATATCTCGAGAGCGGTTTCGTCCCCTTTGACCGCAGCGTCGTAGACGTCCTTCGATGAAAGGGTTTCAGGATCCACCCTGCGCAGGAGACTCTTCCTGTCGGGATGCTTCTCAAGGACTTCGAGGGCTGTCCTTCTTACACCCATAGCGCTGGTGTAGGTCTCAAGGCAGCCTTTCAGACCGCAATTGCACTTGCGGCCGTCGGGTACGGCGCAGGTGTGGCCGAGTTCGCCGGCAAAACCGTCGTGCCCGTAAACCATCTCGCCGTTGATGACGATGCCGCTTCCGACACCGGTGCCGAGGGTTATCATTATGAAATTCTTCATCCCCTTTGCGCTTCCGTAGGCCATTTCGCCCATTGCGGCGGCGTTGGCGTCATTGGTAACCACCACGGGAATGCCGACGAAACTGCTGACCAGCTGGGAAAGATACACCACGGACGGCTTGCCTTCGAGGTCGTAGCTCCATTTGAGATTGGGAGCATATTCGACGGTGCCGTTGTAGTAGTTGCCGTTGGGGGCGCCTATGCCTATGCCCTTCACCTTGCCCTGATCCTTTGTCTTTTCAATCAATGACTTGATTGCTGACACAAGGTCGTTGATGTAGCCCTGAAGGTCGCTCTGCAGGGATGATATCACAGTTTGTTCGAGGATGTTGCCTCTGGCATCGACAACGCCGAGCTTGGTGCTCTGGCCGCCCACGTCGATACCCATCACCAGGTTTTGAATCTGATCCATATCAAGTGTAGTTATACGGGAATGTCCTTGTTCACGTTCCTGCAGCCTGCCACGGAGTAGAACAGCAGGTAGCCGAGCATTGCGGCAACGAGCCAGTAGCTGTTGAGATAACCGGCTTTGCCTGCTATGAAGTTCTGGATGAAAGGCATTACACCACCACCCACCACGAGGGTCATAAATATGCCTGAAGCGGCTTCAGTGTATTTGCCGAGCCCCTCGACAGCCATATTGAATATTGCGCCCCACATCACTGAAGTGCAGAGTCCGACCAGCACGAGAAGCAGGCAGCTTGCAGGTACGTTGAACATCGTGAATCCGCTGCCGGCGCTGTAGCCGGGCATCGAGACGGTGATGGTCTTGGGGATGAATATTGCGGCCACCACCAGGGCGATGGCGACGATTGACACGAATATCATCTGCGAGCGGGCGCTGACCTTGCCGGAGATCAGCGTGCTGAGGAAACGGGCCACCATCATAAGCAGCCAGTAGGTCGCGGCGATTGCGCCTCCGATGGCCGCTCCGCCTTCGACTATGCCCGCGCCCCTGGATGAGGCGTCAGCAAGGAAGAAGTTCAGCTGGGCGGGGATGCCGACCTCGATACCCACATAGAAGAATATTGCCACCGCTCCGAGCACGAAGTGGCGGAAGTTCCAGGCGCTGTGTTCGTATTTGACCTCGCCCTTGCGTTCGAGCGTCGGTTCGGGCACGGTCACACAGAGCATTATGATGAATGCAACTGCGAACACGCCCATCGCTATGAACAGCAGGGGAGCCACGTCGGACATGGAGGTGCCTGCCGTCACGGTGCCGATAAGGGCGCCGACGAACAGGGGGGTGAGGGTTCCCGTGAGGGAGTTGAGGGTCCCGCCTATCTGGATGAGCTGGTTGGCCCTGTTGCCGCCGCCTCCCAGTATGTGGAGCATAGGGTTGACGGCCGTGTTGAGCATACATACGCAGAAACCGCAGACGAACGCGCCGAGAAGGTAGACGTAGATGGCGCTGCCGCCGAGGAATGCGAAACTGGATACATACTGTATGCATATCCCTATAAAGCCGACAGCGAGCGCGATGAGCGTCGTTTTCTTATAGCCCACGCTGACGAGCATCTTGCCTGCGGGTATGCCCATAAACAGGTATGCCGCGAAGTTCATAAGGTTGCCGGCCATCTTGGACCATTCATACTGGTTGCCCCAGATGTTGCCGAACGGTGCGGCCATGTTGGTGACGAACGAAATCATAGCGAAGATGAAGCACATCGTCACTGTAGCCACAATGTTGATTGATTTTGTTTTCATATAGGATCTGTTGTTTTGTTTCAGTCTAAGTGGAGGGAGTGGATGAAGAGACCGGAACGAAGCTTCGGCTCGAACCAGGTGGTCTTCGGGGGCATTATGTTGCCCGTGTCGGCTATGTCGGTCAACTGTTTCATCGACACCGGATAGAGTGCAATCGCTGCGGCCATCTCTCCGCTGTCGACCCTTCTGCGAAGTTCTTCCAGCCCGCGTATCCCGCCTACGAAATCTATTCTCTGCGAGGTGCGGAGGTCGCCTATGTGAAGTATGTCTTCGAGAATGAGGTTGGAGCATATCGTCACGTCAAGCACGCCGATGGGGTCGCCGTCATCATATCTGCCGCTTCTGGCGGTAAGGGAATACCAGTTGCCCTCGAGGTAGAGCGAGAAATTGTGAAGGCGGTCGGGACGGTAGACGTCGCTCCCCTTGCATTCCACGGTGAAGTCCTGCTCCAGACGTTTCAGGAAACCTTCGGGGGTCAGACCGCCGAGATCCTTCACCACGCGGTTGTAGTCCATTATCTTCAGCTGGTCGTCGGGGAAGCATACTGCCATAAACCAGTTGTACTCCTCGTTGCCGTTGTGGGCGGCATTGCCGGCTCGTTTCTCCTCGCTCACCCTTGCCGCCGCGGCGGTGCGGTGATGGCCGTCGGCCACATAAAGCGCCGGTATGGACTCGAACCGGGCGGTGATGAGGCTTATGTCTTCGGGCCTGTCCACCACCCACAGCCGGTGGCGGGTGGAGTCGATGTCGGATGAAAAGTCATATTCGGGCTCTGTGGCGACATATTTCCTGACCACTGCGTCAAGCTGCTCATCGGGATGGAAAGCCAGGAAGACGGGCTCTATGTTTGCGTCCTGCAGCAGGATGTGCTTCATTCTGTCGTCCTCCTTGTCGCGGCGCGTCAGTTCGTGCCTCTTCACTCCGCCGCAGCGGTACTCGTCGGCGTGGACGCAGAGCGTTATCCCGTACTGCGTGCGTCCGGCCATAGTCTGCGCATATATGTAATACTGCTCTTTGCCGTCCTTTACAAGCCAGCCGCGGCTTTTCCATTCGCGGTAGTTTTCCACCGCCTTGTCGTAGGAGCGCTGTTCGTGCTCTCCGGCAATGGGCTCGAAATCTATTTCGGGCCGCGTAATATGCAGGAGCGACATCGCTGTGGACTCGTTGCGGGCCTCCTGGGAGTTCATTACGTCGTAAGGGCGTGCGGAAACCTGTCCCGCTATGCTCTTGGGCGGCCTGATGGCCGCAAAGGGTTTGACTTTTACCATTGGGAAGGATTTTTTACCATTACAAATATAACATAAGAATCTGTTTTGAAACGATTAAGAAGCTGTTTAATTTTAATTACTCTCATTTCTTATGCATCTTTTTTGCGTCTTTGCACTTTCAATTCGGTCACATACCAACCGGTATGCTCCCTCAACACAGATTCTAAAAAACGCGGAAACAATCACAGGTCAATCCATCTTATGGAATTGTCGCGGTTCCACCAGGTCATCTGCCGCTTGGCATAATGGCGGGTGTTGCGCTTGATGAGCCGTACCGCCTCCTCCAGCGGGTAGAGGCCGTCAAGATAGCCGAACATTTCGCGATATCCCACCGTATTGAGGGCCGGCAGGTCGCGCTGTGACGACAGCGAACGCACCTCCTCCACGAGTCCCGCCTCAATCATCCCGTCCACCCTGCGGTCGATGCGCTCGTAGAGCACGCTGCGCGGCCTGCGTATGCCTGTTTTCTCGATTTCGAAAGGCCGCTTCCTTTCGGGAGAGGTCTTCCACTGCGAGTAGCGCCGGCCGGTTGCCAGGGTGACCTCCAGCGCGCGGATGACGCGCTGCGGGTTGGATATGTCTATGGTCCAGTAGGAGTCGGGATCGATTTCGAGCAGGCGGTCGCACAGCGGCTCGAGACCTTTTTCGGAGTATTGTCCCGTCAGTTCAGCACGCAGGCCGAGGTCCGCTTCGGGAAAATCGTCCAGCCCGTTGCAGAAAGCGTCTATGTAGAGGCAGGACCCTCCGCACATCACCAGATGGTCGTGCGTCTTGAAGAGTTCCGTGACAAGGTCCATTGCCTCCAGCTCGTAGCGGCCGGCGGTGTAATGGTCCGTAATGCTGTGGGAATGGATGAAATAGTGCTTCACACGGCTCAGCTGCTCCTCGTCGGGGACGGCTGTGCCTATTGTCATTTCGCGGAAAATCTGGCGTGAGTCACAGGATATGACAGGCGAGGAAAACCTTTCGGCAAGACCGATGCTGTAGTCCGTCTTGCCCGAGGCGGTCGGACCGAGCACTATGGTCAGCCGGGGTGTCATCAGTCCTCTGTACCGGGTTCGGATTCGTAGAGCTCCTCAGTCTCGTCGTCCTCGTCCTCGTCCTCGAGGTCATCCTCGTCGTCAAGGTCTTCGTCATCGGCGTATTTCTTATGCTTTTCAGCAGGGTTGGCGGGCATATAGATACCGATGTCCTCGTATTTGTCGGCGAACTGCTCGGGGTTGCGGCCCTTTTCCTCGAGCAGGAGAGGGTAGGACACCTTGGGGGAGAAGGTCCCCTTCACCTCCGGGTCGAATGCGAACACCACCTTACTTTCCTTGTCGAGGTTGTATATGAATTCGAGACGGGTGATGCCCTTTTCAACGATGGTGTCGATGGTGATGGCGTCCATAGTTCCGCATCCGAAATCGAAGAAGCCCCACTGGCCGCGGAGCTTGCCGCTCCCGTTGTAGCCTCTGAACATCACCAGCAGGCCGGGTGCGAATCCGAGATCGTTGACCAGGAAATTCTGGAACTGGAAAAGATTCATATCGGAGCGGACTTCGTATGAACGCAGGAATATCTTGCTGCCGGGAATTGTGCCGGCGAATTGGTAGACAGTCATTTTAAGGTCACTTTTGGCCGCAGTGCGGCCTTATGCATTCGCAAAACATTGCAAAAATACTAAAATGTGCCTACTTTTACAACACAAATGGCACAAATCGAAGACAGTTACAACAGTATTTCCGCTCCATCCCGGGGCGTCTACAAGGACTTGGGCAGCAAGTTCCTGGCCTTTGCATACCCGGTGGAGAGCGTGCCGGAGGCTATGGAAACAATCGCCGCTGTCAGGAAGGAATATTTCGATGCGCGCCATCACTGCTATGCCTACCGCATCGGCTACAAGGGCGATTTGTGGCGCATCAACGATGACGGCGAGCCATCCTCGTCCGCCGGCCGCCCCATATACGGCCAGTTGCTGGCAAATTCCCTGAGCGATGTGCTCGTGGTGGTCGTACGTTATTTCGGTGGCACGAAACTGGGCATACCGGGGCTGATAAAGGCATATAAAAGCGCCACTGCGGATGCCCTGGCCGCGGCAGTGATAAAGGTCAAGACGGCCACTACCCCCTTCTCCCTGTCATTCCGGTATGAGGATATGAACAGGGTGATGAAACTTATCAAGGACTTCTCCCTCTCCCCCCGCAGTCAGGCTTTCGACAACATCTGCAGCGCGGAGGTCGACGTCAGGCTCCGCGATACGGAGCTCTTTCTGGCTGAAGCCTCCAAAGTCGCCGCCGTGACTTCCGTTGTTCCCTGACGTCTCGGAATCAGTTGCCCATTTCGGATATGAACTTGATGCGGACCAGGCGGACTTCCTCCTCGGTGTACTGTGAGCCGAGTTCGCGCATCGCATCGGAAAGTGAATCGCTGCCGGCCTCTTCCTTGAAATATGTATAGATGTCGTCGACCGTCTCCTCGTCCAGCTCCCGGCGGATGTAGTAGTCGATGTTGGGCTTTGTGCCGGAGTTGACTATCGACTCGATGTCGGTCAGAAGTTCGTCGGGCTGCATATCCTTGGTGCGCAGGATGTCCTCGAAGGGCATCTTGCGGTCGATGTTCTGGATGATGAACACCTTGTTGGCCGATTTGTTGGCCGGCTGCTTGAGGACGAAGTCTGTGGGGCGGTCAATCTCGTTCTCCTCCACATATCTGGCTATGAGTTCGATGAAGGGCCGTCCGTATTTGCGGGCCTTGCCTTCGCCCACTCCCTGGCAGGCCTTCAGCTCATCGACGGTCACGGGATAGAGTATGGACATATCCTCGAGCGAAGGGTCCGAGAAGATGATCCAGGGCGGAAGGTTGAGCCTGGTGGCCGTGTCGTGACGCAGGTCCTTGAGGATGGAGAGCAGGGCCTGGTCGCCGCCGCCACCGCCCGCCTGATGCTTGCCCGTCCTGATTTCGTCATCGTCATCCTCCTCGTTGTCGGCGAAGTTGCGCTCCCTTGTAAGGAGAAGGCCGTAGGGGCTTTCGTAGAATTCGCGCCCCGCTTCGGTGACATACACAAGCCCATATCTCTCTATGTCCTTTTCAAGCAGATGGAGCACAAGCCCCTGGCGGATGACAGCCATCCAGTACCGCACGCCCTTGTCCCTGCCGACGCCGAACAGTTCGTGCTTGTGGTGGTAGTAGGACATTATCATCGCATTCGTCTCGCCTGCAAGTATGTTTGCAAGGTGGTCCGCCTTGAAGAGCTCCTTCATCGACTGTATCAGTTCGATGACAAGGAGCATATCGTTCTGGCCGTCGAAGGTCTCCTTGGGATTGAGGCAGTTGTCGCAGGCGCCGCAACAGGGGGAGTCATATTCCTCACCGAAATAGTTGAGCAGCACTTTCCGGCGGCACTGGTTGGTCTCGGCGTAGGCCACGGTCTCAAGGAGCAGCTGCTTGCCTATTTCCTGCTCGGCAACGGGTTTGCCCTGCATGAACTTCTCGAGTTTCAGTATGTCCTTGTAGCTGTAGAAGGCAATGCAGTGGCCTGTCTCCCCGTCACGCCCCGCGCGGCCGGTCTCCTGATAATAGCCCTCAAGCGACTTTGGTATGTCATAATGTATGAGGAACCTCACGTCGGGCTTGTCGATGCCCATACCGAAGGCGATGGTGGCCACCATAACGTCAACCTCTTCCATAAGGAACATATCCTGGTTGTGGGAACGGGTGGCGGCATCCAGCCCGGCGTGGTATGGCAGGGCCTTGATGCCGTTCACGTTGAGGAATTCGGCGAGCGATTCGACCTTCTTGCGGCTGAGGCAGTAGATGATACCGCTCTTGCCGGGATTGTCCTTTATGTATTTGACGATGTCGCGCTTCGGATTGCTCTTGTCGCGCACTTCGTAGATGAGGTTCGGCCGGTTGAACGACGACTTGAACACTCTTGCGTACGTCATGCCGAGGTTGCGCTGGATGTCGTGCTGCACTTTCGGTGTGGCGGTGGCAGTCAGCGCTATGATGGGCACCCTTCCCGTCAGCTCCACTATCGACTGGATGCGCCGGTATTCCGGACGGAAGTCGTGGCCCCACTCGGAGATGCAGTGGGCCTCGTCGACAGCGTAGAATGATATCTTGAGGCGCTTGAGGAACGAGATGTTCTCCTCCTTGGTGAGGGTTTCCGGCGCCATATAGAGCAGTTTGGTGCGTCCGCTGAGAAGGTCGCTGTGGACCTCGGCGGTCTGCGCCTTGCTCAGGGAGGAGTTCAGGAAGTGCGCTATGCTCTGGTCTCCGCTGATGAAGCCGCGTATGGCATCCACCTGATTCTTCATAAGCGCGATGAGGGGGGAGATCACAATGGCGGTGCCCTCCATCAGCAGTGCGGGCAACTGGTAGCAGAGCGATTTTCCTCCTCCTGTCGGCATAAGGACAAAGCCGTCCTTCCCGGACAGCAGGTTGCGGATGATATCCTCCTGATTGCCCTTGAACCTGTCGTAGCCGAAAAACCTTTTCAGCGCTATGTGGAGTTCTTCAGACGAAATTTCCATCTGGAAAACGAAAATATCCATAATTTTTGAGCTTGCGAAATTTATTTTGTTTTTTTATGTATCTTTGCGGCCATAAGAACTACCCGGATAACCATTAAACAATCTAATAATGAAAGCAATCAAACTTTTTGCAATCTGCGTCCTTGCAGTGACTCTTTCATCCTGTGCAGACGCTCAGAAGTCACCTGTACAGATGCCCAAGGCTCAGGTGGATTCTGTAAGTGAAGCCCTCGGCGCATATTTCGCCAATATGATCACCAGCGATGACTTCGGCGACCTGAACATCGCAAAGATCAACTCCACTCTCCAGCAGTACGTCAAGGAAGGAAAGGCGCTCGAACGTGACGAGTTCCAGACAGTTATGACCACCATCCAGAACTTTATGATGGAACGTCAGGCAAGGGTCAGCGAATATAATTACGAAGAAGGCCTCAAGTTCCTCGAAGCCAACAAGGCAAACGAAGGCGTTCAGGTGACTGAAAGCGGTCTTCAGTATCAGATTCTCGAGGAAGGAACCGGCATCTCTCCCAAGAAGGAGGACACCGTTGTCGTAAATTACCTCGGCACTCTGATCGACGGCGAGAAGTTCGATTCATCATATGACAGGGAAGAACCCCTCACCATCCCTCTTACAAGCGTCATCCCCGGTTGGGCTGAAGGCCTCACCTACTGCAAGGAAGGCGGCAAGATCAAGATGTGGATTCCTGCAGAACTGGCTTACGGTGACCGCGGCCCCGCCGCCATCGGCCCCAACCAGGTTCTCGTCTTCGAATGCGAACTCCTCGAAGTCAAGGCTGTCGCACAGGAAGAAGCCGCAGAATAACAATCTGACCTTACATACACCAAAGGGTTGACCAAAAGTAATGGCCAACCCTTTTTTTACCGGCAGGTCCTGGAATTCGCGAAGACTCTCCGCCCGGGTTTCCATTCGGACAGGGGCACTTACGGCAACTGCCGGTTCGATGTGCCGGTTTTATATTTCGCCGCCAGGGAGAACATCTCTTCGCTGAGGTGGCAGTATCCTCCCGGAGTCTTGTCGAGATAGTCCTGATGGTAATCCTCAGCCCGGTAGAAGTTCGTCAGAGGCAGAAGTTCTACGGCGAGTCCCTTTCCCAACCTTTTCTCAACCCTTTTGAACTCCCCGGACAGGATGCCGAAATCGCGCGGATCTTTGTAATAGACCCCCGTGCGGTATCTCGTGCCCTCATCCTCACCCTGCCTGTTGAGGCTCAGCGGGTCGATTATCTTGAAGTAAAGCCGGACCAGCTCCTTCAGCGCAATCTTTTCAGGGTCATACCTCACGTGCACGCATTCCGCGTGTCCGGTAGTGTCGGTGTAGACCTGCTTGTAGGAAGGATTCTCCACCTGTCCGTTGGCAAAGCCGACCTCGGTCGACTCCACACCCGGAATCAGCTTGAAGAATTTCTGCGCGCCCCAGAAGCACCCGGCCGCAAACCAGATGTCGCGCTGCGGCCCATAGACGCAATCCGCTATCTTTTCAAGCCATTTTGCATCCACCTTGTCGAAGGTGGCAAGTTCCCGGCTGTCAATGTCCAGCACGGCAACGATGCGCCCCCCGAGGCGTACGGGGACCACAATTTCGCTGCGGGACTCGCTGGAGCAGGCTATGTGCCCGGGGAATTTCCCGACGTCTTTCACCACCACGGTCCGTCCTTCCGCCCAGGCCGTTCCGCATACTCCCTTGCCGAAGGGTATCCTCGTGCAGGCCAGCGGGCCCTGAAATGGCCCCAGAACGAGCCGGTCACCCTCCGCCACCCTGTAGAAACCGGTCCACCAGAAGCCGAATTCATTGTGCAGAAGGGCGGCAAGGTTTGCCATACGGGCTATTTCGTCCGTCTCGCCGCTCATAAGCGAACGCACTGCGGGAAGCAGCGCAGAGTATTTTTCCTCCTTTGTCATAATGGTAGTCTTAACATTGCTTCGCACCCTTCGAGGATGTCCTGAAAAGCCGTTTCAAAATCGCCGGTGTACCACGGATCCGCCACGTCGCGCCCCTGCCCGGTATAGGACATCAGCAGGTGGACCTTGTTCTGGGGGTCAGAAGCGATGATGCGGCGCAGCCACCGCAGATTGCTCGAGTCCATACAGATTATGCGGTCGAAGCGGTCATAGTCGCCCGGGGTGATTCGCCTCGCCCTTTTCCCCGCATCGAAAACCACTCCGTGATTGGTCAGGCAGCGTTTTGCAGGCGGATATATAGGATTGCCGATTTCCTCCGCCGAAACGGCGGCGCTCTCGATTTGGTACATATCCTCGATGCCCCTGGCACGTACAAGGGCCTTGAGGATGAATTCGGCCATCGGACTCCGGCAAATGTTGCCGTGGCAGATGAAGAGTATGCGGAGCATAAGTGTGAACTTTCCCTTTTTTGGGACAAAGGGCAATCAGACTGCTAATATAGTGTTTTTTTGCTTTCGCCGCCTCTGCCTTGGTCTGGCTGCGGCCCTTGACTCACCGGCATTTCCCAACCTTTCCCCAAACAGTGATATGCTGTGCTTTCTGTATCATCATTTGGCAAAGGCAATTATGGCATGGTGAAGAAATGATTTTATCCTTTCCCGGACAGATGACCGGATGCTCGTGATTGTGCTGAAGTCGTGACCGAAAAAAATGAGAAAAAGAAAAGTGAATCATTTCAAAAACAGTTTCTAAAACTTACCTTTGCAGAGAGCGCTTGAAAAGGAGGCTTTATGGAAAACGCAGGACTGCGCAAACTGCCGATTGGGATTCAGGATTTTGAGAGCCTGCACCGGCATCAACTTCGACTCCAAGACCCGCAACATAGACAAGTGCCTTGTGGGCTGAGTTTGCAGACTGTTGCGCCTTTCCTGTATTCTTCCCGACCATAACAATCCAACGAGACACGATATGAAGAAGACGATATTTGCAATCATTGCGGCGCTTGCGCTGTTGTCCTGCACAAGGAGAATGACAACAACAAAGTCAGCAGCCATATTATTGCCAATAACAGCATTGGCGCTTCTTCCCTCCTCGTGCGTCAAGGATATCGTCCTTGATTCCAAGGACAAGCCGGCGGTGGTAGTGGAGTGCATTCTCACCGATGCTCCGGAGCAGAGACTGAATCTTTCGTTCGCCCGAACTCCGTCGCAGACGGAAGCTCAGGAATTCGGGGATGCGACGGCGGTCCTTACCGATGTTACTGAGAGCCGCTCGGTCGGGCAGTTCCGTAAGGGCACGGACGGATTCTGGGAGCTGCTCTACAAGCCGGAATACGGGCACAGATACGCTCTGGACATCACTGTTGAAGGATATGGCCCTATCCACGCGGAGGACACGATGGTGAAAAAACCTGATGTGAAATACATCGATTGGGACGAGAGCAGCAGCATTGAACCTCCGATTTTTCCGTCTTTCCGCGGATCTCGGGGCTCGTATTACTTGATTTCTTCCTTGCCGCATAGCAGCGTGTGGATAACCGGACTCTATCGGGACTCTGAGACCGGCGATGAATTTTTCGCTTCTGAGCTGTGCACCGATTTCCCTGTGACTGATGATTCCAACCTAAGCGGGTCCGTGTATGATGGATGGCCGAACTTCTTTCCTATATTTGGGCTCATGTACTATCTTCCAAGCCTCATCGGTTACCCGATGCACAAAAAATACATCAGGATACCTGAAGAAAGGTCAGGATTGGATATCCTGGATAATCAGGAGAGCAACACTTACTTCCTTGTTTCTACATGGTTCAACGATGCATTCCACGTTCGAATGGATGGCATCACTTGTAAAAAAGGCAGGAATTACCTTCGATTCATGACAGTATCAGATGTATATGACCGCTATCTTGTGGAAGCGATATACAATATACAGGCAAAGGAGGACGATGACATCACTGACATCTACATGCATGAAAATGTCTACTCGAATATAGAAGGTGGCATTGGGATATTCGGGTCTGCTGCTGTCCAGGAACTGCCTTGGAATGTCTATATTTCATTGCCAATAGAATAAAATGCTCATGCACATAAGGTATATTGTCCATTCAGCTATCTATGCAGCATTTGTTCTGTCCGCTGCGACCGTCTGCGCCCAGGAAAGCACAGAGTGGCGGGACTCGCTCAATGCGGCCACAGTCACGGCCGACATGTCCATGGTTACCCGCAGCATAGAAAAACTGGAAACCGGAGTGACCGGCATGAGGGGCGTGGTGTCCCCGCTTGGTGAGGGTGACCTCATAAGATGGGCGCAGACCCTGCCCGGAGTGACCACGGGAGCCGACGGCTCCTCGGCCATCTACGTACGCGGCGGCAACATGGGCAACAATCTTGTCACCGTCGATGGAGTGCCCGTCTACGGCTATTCGCACCTCCTTGGTCTCACCACCATAGTGCCTTCCGAGATCATCAGCACCGTGTCTCTCAGCAAGGGAGGTTTCGAGGGTGGCACTGGCAACTTCACCGCCTCGCACCTCGCCATCAGCACCAGGGACGTCAGCACGGAAAAGATCCACGCCTCCGTGGCTCTCAACAATTTCCTCGCAAGTGCATCCATAGAGTCCCCGATAAGGAAGAACATGTCCATACTCTTCTCCGGTCGCATTTCGCCGCTTACGCTCGAATATAAAGCACTCCGGGGCAAACTGCCCGACATGCTGGACGTGGACGGTTTCAGCGCCGGAGTGGGAGACGCCTGCCTCAAGTACAAATGGAACATCGGCAGCGGGCGTTCCCTCACGGCTTTCGGCCTCTACAGTATGGACAGCTATGGCTTCAGCCTGCAGGACAGCTCCAACGAGCACATGGGCTGGCAGAACATGATCGGCGCGGTGACCTACCGCAGCGGGCACATGCCGTGGACGGACTTCGAGGCGCAGGTATCGATGAATATGTACTCCAGTTCGCAGGTGCAGGAAAAGGAATACCGTGGCGTGGTCAGCGAACTTTCGCTTCTGTCTGAGATGAACGAGGCTGTCGCGTCGCTGAAGTGGAACTCGCATCTCGGTGCGAAGAGGCGCTTTTCGCTGGACTACGGCCTCAAGGGGCGCTACGCGGCTTTCCGCCCGGGGCAGGTGGCTTCCGTGACGAATGAGTCGTGCTCCATCCTTGCTTCGGCGTACCTGCAGGCAGGCTATGAGATTCCGGATCGTTTCAGCATCAAGGCCGGGGTGACGGGCAACTGTTTCTGGCGGACCGGCGACAATTACCAACAGGAGCCCTGGAGCCGCTTCGATCCCGACTTCAATGCCGCCGTGCGCTTCCATGCAAACCGTCATATAGCCTTCGAGGCCACCTTCGACCGCATCAGCCAGTATTACCATACGCTGGAGGGGCTGCCGGTCGGCTGGTCGCTGGATCTGCTGGTGCCTTCGGGAAGTCGCATTGCGCCTGAGACGGCCATGCAGGGCAACGCCGGGACCATTCTGACCTTCGGCAACCATACGGCATCCGCCGGCGGGTTCTACAAGAAGATGGATGGTCTGGTGTACTACAAGCATGCTGAGACTCTGTTCAGCGGGGCATTAGCCGCATGGGAGGACAATGTGGACACCGGCGAAGGTGAGTCGTACGGCGCCGAGTTCCTCTACGAGTATCAGAAGGATGACCTTTACGCGAGGGTGTCCTACACGCTTTCCAATACCACGAGGTTTAATTTCGCGGAGGTCAATGAGGGCCGTCCGTTCAACGCCAAGTTCAACCGCAGGCATGTGCTGAACGCCACAGCGCAGTGGAAGGGCTTCAGCGCTTCGTTCATTTATCAGAGCGGACATTGGGAGAACGGTGCGGCGCAGAAGTATGTCATGCACATCCCGGGAGAGGAATGGGAAGCTGACTGGTATGCAGGCGTCAACAACTTCCAGATGCCCGCCGTCATCAGGCTCGACCTTGGTTACCGGTTCCGGTTCACAACGGGTGATGTCAGGCATGAGGTCAATCTGGGTGTCTGCAACGTCACCAACCACTTCAACCCGTTCATGCTCTACTTCGACACCACCTCAGAATCATGGAAGCAGCTTGCGCTGCTCCCGATCCTTCCAAATTTCAGTTGGAAAGTAGCGTTCTGATTCAGTGGTGAGCATCCGCAAACATGATACCGTCTTGGAGTTTTTTTCTCCGGACACTGATGATCTGCTATAATAAGAAACTGGAATATACCGGTGAAATATATACCGTGATTGTTCCGAATACATTTTTGCGTACCTTTGCGCTGTTATGATCAGGAATTTCATAGTTGAAGGCGCCGGTGGTGCAGTAGGTGCGATGCTCAGGTACGGGATGACGGTTTTGGGCAGCCATATGCATTGGCCGGCCAACCTTTCCACCTTTCTTGTAAACATTATCGGTTCTTTCGTGATGGGGCTTCTTGTTTCCGGATGCGAGCAGGGAACGTGGATGTTGATGGCTGCAGTCGGTGTGTGCGGAGGGTTCACCACGTTCAGCACCTTCTCCGTGCAATCCGTCAATCTTCTTCAGGAAGGGAAATGCGGACAGGCGGCTCTTTATGTTTTTGGAACACTGCTTGTCTGCCTGTTGATGGCCTGGTCAGGCTGCATTGTCGGCAGGAAATTGAAATGAGTGAAAGATGGTGACTATGAATCTGGCAGGCATTTTACTGGGGGCGGCGGCCTTCATTCTGATTGGAGCCTTCCATCCTGTAGTAATCAAGGCGGAATATCATTGGGGGAAGAAATGCTGGTGGGCCTTTGCCATAGCCGGACTCATTTGTGCAGTCATCTCCCTGATGATTGACAATATTGTTCTATCATCTGTGATAGGCGTACTTGCATTCTGTTTCTTCTGGTCGATTCTGGAATTATTCGAGCAGGAAAAGCGCGTAAAGAAGGGATGGTTCCCTGACAATCCAAGGAAAAAACAGTGAAAGCGACAACCATTCCCCGAGATGCTCCTTTAGCAGATCGTTATTGAACAATCACGTTTCATCTATATCAACAAACATATTTGCGTAACGCCTTCTAAACCAACATGCCTTTTCATTCATCCGTCCAGACGGATGAACCGAACAGGATTGAAAACCAAACCAATAGCCATGTATATTTAGTTCCTACGCTCAGTACTAACTGTATGTCAGAATAATGAAAAATTGCTAACTTTGTCTAGAATAAGTATGATTTGATTATGCCACAGGAGATACAGTTGTTTGCCGGCAGGCAAATACGCACATATTGGAACGATAATGAGGAGAAATACTTCTTCTGCATTATCGATGCCGTAGAAGCCCTCACCGACAGCAAGGATCCGGCAGGATACTTCAAAAAGCTTCGCAAACGCGACCCCGAACTTGATGCGTTCGTGAGGGGGACAAATTGTCCCCCCTACAAATTCATCTCCTCCGATGGCAAGCGGCATAATCCCAAATGCATTGATATCCAAGGGCTTCTCCGCATCATCCAGTCCATCCCATCCAAGAAGGCCGAACCCTTCAAACGATGGCTCGCACAGATAGGAGCAGACCGCATCCATCAGATGCAGGACCCAGAACTCGGCATCCAACAATCGCTCGCGGACTTCAAGCGCCTCGGCTATTCCGACAACTGGATCAACCAGCGTCTCAAGTCCATCGAAATCCGCAAAGACCTCACCGACCAGTGGAAAGAGCACGGAGTCGAAGAGGGCACCGGTTATGCTACCCTCACCGACATTATCTACCAAACCTGGGCAGGCCTTACCGCCAGAGAATATAAGCGACTCAAGGGCCTTCACAAGGAGAACCTTCGAGACAACATGACCAACGAAGAACTGGTAATGAATATGTTGGCCGAGCTGACCACCACCAACATCACCAAAGAGGAACACCCCATCACCATGGACGAGCACGCACAAGTCGCCTCCCGAGGTGGTTCCGTTGCCAGAGTTGCCCGCGAAGCCTTCGAGCAGCAAACCGGCAAGAAAGTCGTAACCGACCTCAGTATGAAGCGTTTCCTCGAAAGCCAGCAGCCCCAGCTCGACTTTTCAGAGGGGAAGGAGGACAAAGAGGAGTAAGAAACCTCGTGTTGGCTGAAAAGTATTATCCGCGCAGTTGAACGAATCGGGGACTTACGCTTTTGCTTCCAAATACCGATGTATGTTCATCTATCCACGCGAGTGAAAAAGGAACGAAGTGACTGCCGTGGCGCGGAGTGTTGCAGACTCGTCAACTACAATTTGCTGACGCAAATCAATTCCTCCCTTGCAGCACTTCACGTCCCAGCAGTCCATCGCTGGTCGGAGAACAAAAT
>JAZRYW010000024.1:0-24608 GCA_045600965.1 Bacteroidales bacterium
AGGTTGAGTTTGAGGATAAAAAGTTGCACAGGTGCTCTGAAGATGAGTCTTTCGGAAGGAAGAAACTCGGAGAGGAGCGCTATAGAAAGTATATGCAGCGGATTGGCGACCTATGGGCAGCGGATAGCCTGGAAGATGTACGGGATATCCCTGGACATTATCATGAATTGATTGGAGACCGCAAGGGACAATGGGCCTGCGATTTGGATCAGCCTTACAGATTGATTTTTACGGCACGCGAAAGGCCAATCCCGACTGATAAGACAGGCAAATATGTGTGGATTGAGATTACCGCAGTCGACATTATTGAGATAGATAATTATCACGGCAAATAGGACTTTTTATTAATAATATTATTTTGTCACCGGACAAGCACAAGCCGGTATTTTTAAATTTATTATGGTGATTAAGGCAAACGCGAGCAAACTCGCAATCGTATTCCATCCAGGAGTGACTCTTGCTGAAAAACTAGAAGAAATGGGAATGGGCATAAAAGAGTTCGCAGTAAGGACATCAAAGCCAGAGAAGACCATAATTGCCGTCGTTAAAGGCAACAGTTCTCTCACAACAGAAATGGCAGTCTCTTTTGAGAATGTCACAAAGATTCCTGCTTCTTTTTGGCTCAAAAAGCAGCAGATGTACGATGAATTTCTCGTAAGGAAGAATCGGGAAACTACTATGGCCGCTTCCGTGGACTGGATGAGGCAGTTTCCTGTAACTGAAATGGCCAAACGTGGCTGGATTGCCGCAAAAACTACAGTAGAAGAGAAAGTGAATGAGCTGTTCTCTTTCTTTGGGATCAGCACTGAAAAGGCATGGGCCGATTATTACTTGAACCAGCAACTCAAAGTTGCGTTCAGGATTTCGCTATCTGGAATGAAAGATCCGCACGCAATGTCAGCATGGCTACGAGAAGGAGATATACTTGCCAACGAGATATGTCCAGATGCTGCCTTTTCTGAGAAAGAGTTGAGACGTGCTCTGCCAAAGATGAAAGAAATAATGGCCAAAGAACCGAAGGATTTTCTAAAACAGTTACAGGATGTATGTCTGAGCTGCGGCGTCAAACTGATTTGCACGCCCTGCCTTCCCAAAGCGCCAATCGGAGGGGCAACGAGGTGGATAAATGATTACCCTGTTGTACAGATTGCTTCAAGATACAAGAGGTATGACATATTTTGGTTCAATTTCTTCCACGAGATAGGCCATATACTCCTGCATGGTAAAAAAGAGATTTTCCTTGAAAAGGCTGGTCGTTTCGATCAGGACGTAAAAAAAGAAAAGGAGGCTGATGATTTTGCAGCCAACATAGTCTTGGCAAAAGAGGATGAAAGCACTATAGTTCTCCGAAACAAGTATAGCAGGACGGCCATAATCGCTGCCGCAAAAGAATTCGGCACCCATCCATCGATTATCGTAGGCAGACTGCAGCACGACGGAATTATCAAATACAATCAGGATCAATTTCTAATCAAGAAAGTGGACTTCAGTTGACAACATAAAGGAAAAAGATTATGGGAAAGCATAAATTCCGGATTACGGAGAGGGATTTCCTTGTGGCAAACCGGAAGGCTGCGAGAGAAGAGGAGATCCGAGAACACGGAAAGCAGATTATTTTTAGATCTGCGCTACAGAGATCAAAAAAGACCTATAGCAGGAAGAACTTTAAAAAGACAGGTATCAGCGATGATGACCTGTCTTTTTTTGAGATTCCGTGTCAATTTCGGAATAATGGCGCCATCCTAAATACTCTTTCTTCTTTTTTCCAATTTACGAAGAAAAATAACCTGTGAAATCGTTAAAAGTTAGCCTAAAGTTAGCCCGATAGTATTTCAATCATTTTTCAAAATCAGGCTAAAAAAATAGGCTAAAAAATAGGCTAACTTATTTTTCCATCGAAAAATTTCGCCGTCGCGGGGGTAATGTCTATCGGAACCATCTGCGATGATTCGCCATCTTCCTTTCCTGCTCTGAGAAATGCCTCAAAATCGTACTCTATTCCATTCTCTTTGAGCAGAGAACGCAGATATCTGTTTTCTTCTTTAAGATTATGTATGGCTGCATCATCCATATTGTAACCGACTATTTCCACCTGTCGCCTTCCAACCTGTCAATCAAACGCTCTTTCACAAGCGCATATCCAATGACAGGATCGAAGTTGTCCCCGATTCGAAGCAATTGCGAAACATCGCCGATAAACTCGGTATTCTGCATCTTCTCATCCATATTCAGCATAAACTCCTTCCATGTAGGCAGATGCTCAACCACGAAACCCATATAGCGCTTGTAACATTCAATCACTTTCTCATCATCCACCTTTCCCTTTGTCAAGGCAACATAAAGGTCATAAAGGTCACGCCCTTTCAACCTTTGATACAAGGCACGCAATTTTGTTCCCACCAGTTCATCCAACTGGTAAGTCAGAATTTCTGCCTCGCCGGAAAACCACATACTGTCCACTTTGAAGGGAATCCTCACCATAGGAAGCACACTGAAATGCTCCTTACAGTTTATTTCTACCTTCAAGTGCAACGGCAGTGATGGAACTCCGTCAGAATCAAGCCTGAATATCAAAGTATTATTATGCTTCTTCTGTTTGACTTTCGGCTCTCCCAAAAAGGCAAGAACTTCGCGAATACGGTCGTAGGTCTCTTTGATCGGCCCTGCTTCAACCTGGACTAAATCAATATCCTCGCTGTACCTGGGCTGTGGATGCAAATACAACTTGTGAAGTGCCGTACCACCACGGAACGCCAAATGATGGGCAAGATATTCGTCACTGTATATCGCAACAAGTGCCCTGCAAATCAGCAAATCCTGCTCCACCTTATGCCTATCAGTCCAAGGAACAAGGCTGTTCCATTGATCAATCGCAAATTTCGGTATCATATCTCGTCAATTTCTATTTCCATGTTTTTCAATATGTTCCATCGGTTGTCCGCATCACAGTCTTTGCATTCCATCCCAAGTTTCAGCGGCACCCTGCGCATAACGATTCCTGAATCTTTTGCTTTCTGCCAAAGAGCATCGGCCTGACTTATTTCTTCAAGGACTTTTTCAAGTATGTATCCAAGACGCTGGACTACAGGAGCGCTGTATTTTGATAATAATTTCGAATCTGTATGCTCCCAGTCCATCTGCTCCACAAGCTCCGAGAGCACTGTCGATGCACGATTCAAACCTCCAACTTTTTCCTGGTAATCCACAAGATCCAGTGCGGTCAATTCCGGAGAAGAGACATTCAGTGTTCCCATCTGTGTAGGGAATGTCCTCACAAAATCCATCGGAAGCGATTCCTTTCGCATAAACACCAGCTCAGAACCGTTTTTCACTCCGGACCGCAATGCCGTCCCCTGGACCACAACAGAAAAGGTCATCGGTTTTTGATGCGCTGCTCCATAAAACTCGGCTGCATTAAGTAGCGATACATAGTAATCCCGTCCAAGATGTTTCATCAGTGCATCCATCCAAAACACCGGCGGAACTTCTCCCTTCAATTTGTATTCTGTGGGCACGGTCACGTAAAAGCCACGCCAGGGAGATACAATTTCGCCTCTTTTTACAAGCCGGGAAAGTGATACTCTTCTGTTTTCGACACTCATTTGAGGAAATTCCTTTTCGACCGATTCCAAGGTGAAAACATACCGTCCCACTAGGCTCCCGGCCACAACCCATTCAGATAGCGTCTGTGTTTTATTGCTCCTTGTTGCCTTCATTATATTCCGCAATTCTGTTGCAAAGATAAACAAATTCTGTTAATTATTGCAACAAAAGACGCGAACTATTACCCTTTCTTTTTGGCCCCAAAAATCATACAAACTATTGTAAAACATTCAAATCGGCCCCACAGGCCACTCCAGCCGCACACGCGTCCAAAATAAGGGTTTGTTTTTTTCCTATAAAAAGAAAACAGCCGCCAAAATGGCGACTGTCAAACATTTTGTTATTGATAATCAATAGGTTAGCGATTAGTACTCCTCTTCGTTGAAGAAAAAGTCCTCTTTGGTGGGGTAGTCAGGCCAGATGTCTTCGATGCTCTCGTAGGGTTCACCGTCGTCATCCAGGTCTTCGAGGTTTTCAATCACCTCCATAGGGGCTCCTGAACGGGTGGCATAATCAATAAGCTCATCTTTGGTTGCGGGCCAGGGCGCATCTTCAAGTTTGGATGCAAGTTCAAGTGTCCAATACATATCGGTTAGTTTTTTGTTATGTTATCCTTTATTTTTTGGGGCTGCAAATATATATAAAAAAGAAGACATAAAACCAAATTTTTTAAGGCAGGTTCCTACTCGTATCTCTTGACAGTGAATGCCCTTGTCTGGACAAGACTTCCGTTGACGTAATATGAGAAACGGGCATTGTCCGAAACGCGATTGGTGATGACGCTTGTTTCGAACGAACGGCGGTCGGAGAACTGGAATCCGTCACCTCTCCATTCGCCGGCCGCTCGAAATCACGGCAATACTTGCCCGCCACCGTAAGCGCCATAGCAAAATAGGACGCACTGCCGTCCGGAGCCGGTTGCTTCATTCTAAAAACTACTTCTGGACAAACCAGTCGAAGCAGGCCTTTCCACCTGTCTGAACGGTCGGGTAGCAGAACAGGGCCGTACGGTATCCGGTGAAATAATCAAGCGTGAAGCGCATATGGAGCTGATAATCGATATCAGT
Organism: Bacteroidales bacterium; assembly: GCA_045600965.1. Lineage (GTDB taxonomy): Bacteria > Bacteroidota > Bacteroidia > Bacteroidales > UBA932 > RGIG6374. Next base: position 4,671 of record JAZRYW010000024.1, read on the forward strand.
CCAGCTGCTGCCGTCCTCGGAGAAGGAGAAGGTGGCTGTGTCCCTGTTGAAATCGTAACGGATCTTCAGAAGGACATCCCCTGCCGAATCGGTCCTGCTGCTGAATATGACGGAAGACGCATTGCCGGGGAAACCGGTCTCATCGCGCCTCAGAGGACGTTCCTCGAGGAGTTCGATGTAGAAACCGTCCGCACGGCGGACAACGCCTATGCTGGCGCGGTTGCTCTGGAATGCCGATATGCCGGCGAAATCACCCTCGAGAAGTCCGGAAGCGTCAAGCCGTACAGAGCTTTCGCAGGTGGGGCCTACAGTGCGCTGTGTGAGCGTGTTGCGGGCGTCGGAAAGTCCGGTGGCAATCTGACCTGTGGTCAGGGTGAGCCATCCGGGACGCTCGGTGAGCGACCAGCACCCGTCAAGGGGCTTGTGGTTCCACTGCCATACGAGGTCGAGGGTTTCACAACCGAAGTCATCGCTCGCCCAGACGCGGTTGGAGCCGCTGGGCGCGAGGTTTACGTCGATATGGTCTGCGGGACGGGTGTCACCGTTTATAAGTGGCCATCCGTCAACCCATTCCACCTTCTGAAGAGTGGGGATGCGGCCTACGGCGCCGTGGTCCTGGAATAACATTGCATACCAGTCACCGGAAGGGGTGTCTATCAGGCAGCCCTGGGCGATTCCGTCACCCCTGCCTCCTATCGTGCCGCTGCATATCACGCGGCTCTCCCACGGCCCTTCAAGCGAGCGGCTCCTCCAGCAGCGCTCGGTGCGTACGCCTCCCATCGGCCAGTCTATCTCAAGCAGGTAGTACCAGTCGCCTATATGGTAGAAGCGGGTGCCTTCGGCTCCGAGCATAAGACCCTCACGAGGCGTGTCGATGAGAAGCTTCGGCTCGACTTTCACCCCGCTCAGATCGCTCTCGAGTTCGGCGATGTAAAGCTGTGTGTTGCCGAATATCGCCCACACCCTGCCATCCTCGAAGAAGAGCGATGCATCGTGGAAAAAACTGTCGTAGGTGCCGACCCTCTCCCACCCGCTGCGGTTTATGTCATCGGTGCGGTAGACATAGGTTTTGCCCGTCTCGTTGGTTATGAAAAGGGCATACCACCAGCCGTCGTGATAGCGCAGGCTCGTTGCCCACTGGCCCTTGCCGTATGCTGAGCGAGAGCCCTTGAAGCTGTATATCTCCTCCGCGTCGGGATTGCCTTCGCAGATGTCATCGCAGACATAGCTCACTATCTCCCAATGGACAAGGTCACGCGAATGCATTATCGGAACCATAGGATGATAGAACATAGTGGTGCTGACCATATAGTAGTCATCGCCCTTTCGCACCACGTCGATGTCGGGTATGTCGGAATAAGTCAGCGGGTTGTCGCAGGACGTGACGGGAACTGCCATCTCGGGACGGGCTTCCGATTCGAGAATCACCTGCACGGCGCGCTCGCCGAGTGTCTTCTTGTCCTGAGGATGTATGTCGTTCCACTCGCCAAGGTCACGGTTGCAGATGACATAGACGTTGTCCATCTCCTCAGCCACCTGACGCTGCAGGTCCTGAACCTTCACCCATCCGCTGGTCTGAGCAGTTTCCCTCTCGGAATGCTCGAATGCGGCCAGTTCTACTATGTAGAAGGGCAGGTCGGGACGGTTGAAGGCCTTGCGCCAGCTCGTTATCATCTTCTTGAGCAGTTCGCCGTAATCGTCGGGACGGCCGGCGTTCGATTCGCCCTGATACCAAACGACTCCCTTCAGACGGCTGCCTATGCCGGCTTCGGCATAGGGAGCAACCATAGCGTTGTAGAGGCCGGAGGCCATATACTGCAGGAACACCTGGTTGTCGCGGCGGTGCATCCTCTTGCCCCGTCTGTACTGCCAGCCTTCGGTCAGACGGACAGCGCGGCCCGATGAGGGTTCGAGGCTGTATTCCTTGTCGGGGACGAAGGCGGCCCCGCTTTCTGCCGCATAGAGGTGGATGTCCACCACATTGATGCCCGGATGGAGATATTCTGCGGGGACCCTGTAATTGCGCGGAGGATACATATATGTAGTGTTCCCGACATAATGGCCGTTGACGAAGGTGGAGTCTGCATCGCGCATTGCGCCGAGATGAAGTATCGCATCCCCCCTGCACTGCGAGGCCTTCAGCTTGAACTCGTTGCGAAGGTAATGGCTGCCATAGACGGCGTGCCCGTCCTCAAGGCCCCAGTCGGAGAACATATCATCAAGCTTCACCCATTGCGAGGCGGTGTTTTCGGGGAGCGCGTCGTGCTCGTTCTGCCAGTCGACGTAGAGATGCGCGTTGTGGTAGAGGGTGGATTCCATCCACTTGGGGTCACGGCACTGTCGCAACTGGTCCTGCGCCCATCCGGGAAGTTCCTCGGCGGGCAGCCAGGCCTCTATCGGCGAGCCTCCGACGGAGGAGTTGATGACAGTCACCTGACGGCCGTCGGCCTCGTGGAGACCGCGCGCCACGAAATAGCAGAGCGCGCCCCAGCCCTGTGCGGTGGCGGGGGTGGAGAGCGTCTCCCAGCGTCCTGCGGGGACGGCCTTCTGCGGCCAGTCGAAATTGTAGGACAGGGGGACTTTCAGGTAATGTATGTCCTCGCAGGTGTAGTCAGCCACATACGGGGCCACCACATCCATACAGCGGCTTATGGGAAGTTCCATATTGGACTGGCCCGAGAAGAACCAGAGGTCACCTTCGGGAATTTCGGTCTGTGCAAAAGCCGCCGTGGAGACGGCTGCAATCACGATAGTCAGGATTGTTCTTTTCATATCTGTCATTGTCTGTACTTTGTTTCCTCTTCCAGCATCCCGAGATATGAACCGTATCTTTCCGGGGCTATCCGTCCGTCTTCCACAGCCTCCTTCACGGCGCAGTGCGGTTCGTGGGTATGGGTGCAGGGACTGAAGCGGCAGTTGTCCATAACACGCAGCATTTCGGGAAAATATGTGCTGAGCAGCGATGTGTCGAGATCCACCAGGCCGAAGCCTCGGATGCCGGGAGAGTCTATCACGAACCCGCCCGTTGAAAGCGGATACATCTCGTAGAAGGTGGTGGTGTGACGGCCCTGGAGATAGTGCATCGATATCTCGCCGGTACGGGGGTCGAGAGAGGGATCGACTGCCTTCAGCAGCGACGATTTCCCCACTCCGCTCACACCTGAGAAGAGGGAGACCTTCCCCTTGAGCTCCTCGCGGAGCTCCTCTATGCCGTCCTTCGCGCCTATGGCGGAAGTCTCCATCACACGGTAACCGGCGTTTTCGTAGATGCTGCGGAAGGCTTCAACCTGGTCCGGATACTGACGGAAGACGTCCATCTTGTTGAGAACTATGGTTGCGGGAATACGGTAGGCCTCGCAGGTTATAAGGAAGCGGTCTATGAATGCAAGCGGAGTCTCGGGGAAGTCGAGGGTCACCACCAGGAAGGCCGCATCAAGGTTGGACGCGATGATGTGCGACTGCCGGGAAAGGTTGGTCGACTTGCGGATGATGTAATTGCGTCGGGGATGGACGGCGGAAATCACCGCCATCGGAGTTCCGTTGTCATCAGGGGATGTCCCCTGCCCCGGTTCGTAATCGACAATGTCGCCCACGGCTATGGGATTGGTCGAGTCCGTGTCGCGCAGTCTCATCCTGCCGCGAATCACAGCCGGAAAAGGCATCCACAATGGGAGTTCGCTCAGCAGATAGTGGCTGCCCGTATGTTTGACGACCGTCGCCGTCCGTGTCCTTTCCATCAACGCAAATTTACAAATTTTTGGAAACAAATATAAACCTTGTTCGGACTTGTTCGGAGTCAGGGTGGCAGCACTCTCCGAGTTCAATGAAAAACAAGCGGTTAGAGGAATAAAGAAACGAGGCCGACTTTCTCAGTCGACCTCATTTTTCATTAACCCAAAAACTTAACCTATGAAAAAACTATCTGGTTCAAGTTTTTGCAAACACCGTGCCACAAGTTCAGAACCTTTGGAGAAGAACGGTCGCATAAACTGCAATTCCTTCCTTACGGCCCACAAAACCAAGGTTTTCGGTGGTTGTAGCCTTTATCGATATACGGTCCGCGCCAATGCCCATCACTCCGGCAAGAGCGCTGCGCATAGCGTCGATCCACGGTGCGAGCTTCGGTGCATGGGCGAGTATGGTGATGTCAGCGTTGACGGGCTCGTAACCTTCCGCACGGATCATATCCATAACGCGGGAGAGCAGTATCTTGCTGTCGATGCCCTTGAACTCTGCGGAAGTGTCGGGGAAATGCCTGCCTATGTCGCCGAGGGCAAGCGCTCCGAGGAGGGCGTCACAGAGCGCGTGGACGGCCACGTCCCCGTCCGAATGCGCGATGCATCCTAAAGGGCTGTCTATTCTTATTCCGCCGAGCCACAGGGGAAGGCCGGGGGAAAGGGCGTGAACGTCATATCCGTTTCCTATTCTGATATCCATATTGTGTTATTTGACCTCTATGAAAGTGGATGAACTTATTGGGAGCCCTTCTGCGGTGAATCCTTCGACACGGATCTCGAAACGGCCGCAGTATGACGGCGCGGTCACGTTGAATTCGCAGGGGGAGTCTGGTGCAAGGGTGATTGCGGGATGCCACCAGAGGGTGCGGCGGTAATCGGGATAGCGGCCCGAAGCGGCAGCCGCGGCAACGCCCGGGCAGGTGTATGACGAAGGAATGGAGGGCCCCTCGAAATCGATGATGCGCACGTCGTCGCCGAATGTCATCGACGGCAGATTGGCCGCAAAGGTCACGAAATTGACTATCCCGTCATAGCGGTGTCCGCTGATCCAGTAGGTGTAGGGACATATGTCGATGGTCCTGACAAGGTAGGGGTCGTATTCCATAATCTTCGAATGGTCGAACACCGGCACTCCGTCAACCATCACCAGGGACGCATCCTCACCGTAGTACAACTGCTTCGCGGTGCCTCTCAGACGCACCTGGATCATCTTTCCTTCGGAAGAGTTGCGCAGGCGCACCTGGCCGATGATCTCCGTGAAGGTTTCGGCCATAGTGGGGAAACGGGTGTAGTCATCGAGCCTGTAGGTCACTATCTCCTCACCGAAAAGACGGTTCTCCCTCACCGGCAGCAGTTCCGTAAGGTCCTCGCCGTCAAACCTGCGGCCTATCTGCATAGCCGTGCCGCGGGCGGAGAGGTCATCCGAGATGCAGCCGGAGATGGGAAGCGTCCCTATCCGGCCGGCCTGACCGACGAAAGGATCCTCCATCTCGATGTGGAAGATGGTGCTTTCGCCCCTGTGGTCATAGTCTGTCTGGCACACCATATCCCTGTGACCGTATATGTTGTTTGTGAAGAACTTCACGCGGCCGAGAGAGTCGATGCGCCCGCAGTAGGTGTCATTGCCGTCACCGGGAGAGGAGAGGAACACCTCCCTGCCCCGGAGGGAGGATATGGACCGGCTGTCAATTCCGCTGACGTGCCCCGTCATCACCTCGCCGTCGTATTCAGGCGTGCGCCTGTCCTCGAAAACAATCTCCCCGGCAGGCTTTGCCACGGAAAGGTACTCTGCCGGAGATGTCGCCTCCGGCGGGATGATGCCGTCGACAAGGCGCACGGAGACGCTCACGGAAGTCCCGGAAAAACCTTCAGGGACGCTTATTCTTACCGGGAGAACCCCTCCGGGGCGTATGCTGCCCGAAGCGGCGGTGACCGAAACGGGGCCCGTCCCGCCACCTGCGGATGATACGGCGGCCGAACGCAGTTCGTCATACCGCTCCGCAGAAACCACATCAACGCCGTTCTCCACCCTCTCGGACGAGAACACGTTATAGATGGACACCGTGCCGCAGTTGTGCTGCGACCAGTCTACAGGGGATTCATTGAGATTCTGGGCAGTGTACGCGACAATGGCGTAATTGCCTGTGGGAAGGGTTCGGGGCAGTTCGATCTGCGCCGCGCCCCGGCCGTGCACAAGGGCAACCTTGGCCGTCACAGCCCTGCCGGAAGCATTGTGCAGTTCCACATATGCGATGCTGCTGAGAGAGGAAAGGCGCAACGTGTCCGGCCTGCTCATATCGAGACAGAAGGCTGAAAGGCGCATCACGTCACCGGCCGTGTAAACCCGGGAATCGGTGGATATGTATGTACGCTCGAAGGTGCGCTGCCCTGCATTGCATAATGCCCCCGCAAGGCAGAGGAGCAGCGATGCCGCCAGTATTCTTGAAACAGTTCTCATATCAGTATTCCTCCGGATTGAAAGGCCACCAGGCCGGTTTGCTCGTTGTCCCTCCCATGGCGGTGCAGTCCACGCATCTCTTCTCGGACCAGTATGTGTTGCCTGTCATCGGTTCCACATCATACATAATGTACCCGTGATTCCTCATTGCATACCAGTTGGCCCTGCTGTTGTCCGACACTATGCTGACGGGACAGCGCGAGAAGGCGTTGGGGGAGTAGAAATCAGTCTCGGAATTCTTAAGGTATATCCTTCCGGTGACAGGGACGGTGGCGCTTATATAGCCGATGGCCCTTTTTGTGGAGTCCTCCACTGAGATTATGTTGCCGTGAATCTCGCTCGGCTGAGGAGAGAAGAATGTCCCGACATTGTCTGAATTCTCGAGTATTGTCCTGTAGTATGTATAGGCTTCCGGACCGATGGCGGTCTGGGTCACCTCGCAGGAATATATGTCGGAAATCCTCGTATCGTAGTCGTACCTTCTGAGCAGGGGGAAGTCGTGAAGGATGCCGTCGTCGCTCCTTTGAGGGTCCCCGAGAAGGATTTCGGCGGATTCATCGTGCGACCAGCAGTAATGGTTGCGCACCTGGTGCTTCTCCACCCTCATCTGACTGAGGTCGGCGGTCGCTGTCATCAGATAAGTGGACTGATACTGCCAGTCCTCCCTGTAGCTCCAGCGGTAGCGTATGTCGCCGGAAGATTCCCCGGTGGTCAGGAGAAGCGACATCGAATGCGTCGGACTCTCCATATCATATTCCGCACGAAGGTCTGATATTCCCGGCGTGACATACACCTCAAGCCAGGGGGTCAGCCATTCTCCCTGGGAAGCGCTTTTCAGACGCATACGGTAGCGGACATCGGTCCTCAGGTTGCGGGTGTCAAGCTCGAAGCGGCCGCCGGAGAAAAGATCTCCCTTGACGACGGTGCCGTCCTCGCCCTCGACGGTGACGGTGCAGTCCCATGCCGCGTACATCCCGGCATATCCTTCCATTAAGGTGCTCTGGCCCAGAGGCCTTGTGTTCTCTACCCTGACTATTGTTGTCCCTCCAACAAGAATGTCACCGTCGATGACGAGCATATACTCCTCCTCGGGCACCACAGGCTGGAAGTCATACACACAGGAATCTATCCCGCAGCATATCAGGGCCGCAAGGAGACAAAATATGGGTATGTATCTGCTGCGCGTCATCAGAATTTCAGATTAAGGTTGACGTAGGGGATGGGAACGGCGAAGACTGAAAGCATCTTCCCCTGAACTTCCATGCCCTCGTTGGTTACGAAATACACGGAATATGCGTTCTTCCTTCCGGTCACGTTGTAGACGCCGAGGGTCAGCGAACAGTGCGTCAGCTGCCGGAGGTAATGGCCGGGCTCTATGTTCATCGCCAGATCGAGGCGGAAATAGTCCGGTATGCGGTAGCCGTTGCGGTTCACATAGTGGAGCCTCGTGCCGCCGGCATACTCATACTGGCTCACGGGTATGGTCACGGGACGGCCGGAGGAGTAGTCGAGATTGGCTGAAATGCTGTAACGGTGGGTTATCATATAGTTGCCCACCAGCTTCACCTCGTGAGGCTTGTCGTGCGGCGCGGGATACCAGTCCCCTCCGTTGATGGTGAGGATGCCGCGGTCCTCTGTCTCACGCAGCAGGGTGCGCGACCAGGTGTAGGACACCCAGCCGTTGAGCTTGCCCACGGGCTTCTTGACCATCACCTCAACTCCGTATGCCCTGCCCTCAGTCTGGACGAGATCCTCGGCGATGTGGTGGTTCATCGAGAGCACGGCCCCGCTGCGGTAGTCGAGACAGTGGTTCATCTTCTTGTAGTAGCTCTCCACCTGCACGTCCACGCCGCTCTGGCCTATTGTCCAGTAGAGGCCGTCGGCGGCCTGCCATCCGTCCTGCGGAGCAACTTCGTCGTCGCACAGCTTCCAGGTGTCGGTGGGGGATATCACGGTGGTGTTGGATATCATATGGACATACTGCCTCATACTGTTGAACCCCGCCTTGAAGGAAAGATTGTCAAGTATGGAGTATTTGGCCGAAAGCCTCAGTTCAGGCCCCCCGTAGACCTTGCCGCCCTTTCCGGTGAAGAAGCCGGACAGACGCACGCCCGCGTCAATGAGCAGCTTGTCGGAAAGTTTCCAGCTGTCGCTGACGTGAAGCGCTCCTTCAAGCGCATTCTCGGTGGCGAGGGTGTCGCTCACGGCGAATGACATTTCATCCGCGGGACCGTAGTTGCCCGGATGCAGGTCATAGAACAGGGCGCTCAGGCCATAGGTGAGGGTATGATTGTCACCGAGTATGTTGGTGGCCCTGGCTCTGAGGAACGCCTGGTTCATCGCCGCCGAGAGGTCATACGCCCCGCCTTCGGCAGAACTGCTCAGACCATAGCCGTAGTGGTCGGCGCCGGCGTTGACCGTGAGCGTGGCGCGGTTGCCTATGTTGCTGCGCCACTCCAGAGAAGCGGCCATATTGCTGAAGCGGAAATTGTCCCCGCTGCTGAACGAGAAGCGGTCATTGGACCAGTAGGCGTTCAGCGAAAGCGTGTTGCTGCCGTTGAAACGGTGCGTTATGCCCAGGTTGGCATCGGCGAAGTCGGCTCCGCCGCCCGAAAAGTCCGAACTCTCGGGAAGGAGCCTGAGCATCCAGTTGGAATATGTGGTGCGCGCTCCGAGTATGAAGGATGTCTTCTCGCTGAACAGAGGGCCTTCGAGGTGGAAATGGCCCGTGAGGGGCCCCACGCCCAGAGAGCCTTCCACTTTCTTGCGGTTGCCCTCCCGTCCCCGTACCTCGAGCACGGAACTGATCCTGCCGCCGTATTCAGCCGGTATCGAACTCTTCAGAAGTTCCACGTCGCTTATCACGTCGGCGTTGAAGGCGGAGAACAGGCCGAACAGGTGGTTGGGATTGTAGATGGTGTTGCCGTTGAAGAGTATGAGGTTCTGGTCGGTGGCCCCGCCGCGCACGTTGAAGCCGCTCGAAGCGTCACCGACGGACTTCACGCCGGGAAGAGTGAGCACCACCTTTATCACGTCGGCCTCGCCGAAGGCCACTGGAACGTGCTTGATGCGGCTCACGGACACCTTCTCAAGGCCCATCTGCGCGCTGCGGTGGGTGTTGCCCTCCGCCGTGACGGTTGCGCCCTTGAGGGAGAACACCTTGTCCTTCATCACCACGTCAAGGCCGCCGTCGTCGAACACTTCGAGATTGAGGTGCACGTCCTCCAGCGAGTAGCCGCTGAACGAAAGGACCTGTTCCCCCTGCGGAATGGATATGCGGTACACTCCGTTGGCGTCGGTGGAGGCGAAGGCCGTGTTGCCTCCGTCATAGACCGACACGCCGGCAAGGGGCTCCCCACTGGAAACGTCACGCACGGTGCCGGTCACGACCGCCTTGCCGCGATGGCCGCTGTCAGGCTCGCCTATGCGGTATATCTTGTTCTGGAACGTCACTATGGCGTTCTTTTCGTTCATATATCTCTGCAGGTCACCGCTCACCGTACCGGCTGTACGGTCGATGAACCAGTCCGCCGGAAGAGAGGTGGTGAACCCTATGCCGGAGAGTATGTACCAGGCCCCGTCATAACGGGTCACCTCATAGCCTTTCGAGCGCAGGGCGTCGAATGCGGCGTCAAGGAAAGCGTCCTTCGGAGCCTTGACGTCATAGTCAGCCACGTCGGCGGTGTCCCTGAGGAAGAATATGTCGGGAGTCACATTGGCGCGCAGGAAGCGCACGAGGGAGTCCGAACCGACCCTTCTCACCTCAAGGGTCTGGGCCCCGGCGCCCGCGCTGGACAGAAGCGCTGAAAGAACAAGCGCGAAAAGAGCAGTCTTCATCCGTTTCATAAGCCCTGACTGTATTTTCTGGCGGCACGCCGTCCTATACGTGAAAGCATTCCGTCCTCTCCGACAAGGTAGAAAGTCTCATCCGCGCGGAATACGGGGACGTATTTCTCCATATCCGCCTTTCCGCTGACCTTCACAGTGCGCCTGGCGTTGGAAAGGGTCTTCTCCACCCTGCGCAGGACCACTGCATCGCCCTTGAGAAGCTCGTAGTAGCCGTCGACGGCCTTCACCTGCCCGGTGACCTTGCGGAACTCCCTGCCGCCTATGGAGAAACTCTCCACCAGGTCGAAATTCAGGATGATGGGCACCACGCTGCCCTTCTGCAGCACGAGGAGGTCGCCTTCGGCGGCATCTATGTTCAGCAGGACGTTGTAGTAGGTCTTGCCGTTGAAATCGAGGGTCCCCTCGCGGAAGTCCTCCTCCTCCCAGTAGCAGTGGCCTTCGTGGTAGAAACTGTAGCGGGTGGCCTCACGGCCGCGGTAGAGAGGCGCGGCATAGGAAGCCTCATCGTTGAAGACGGTGAAATCGTATGACACCTGTCCGAAAAGAGGGATGCACAGGAGAGTCAAGAGAAATGTCGTAAGGAATCTTTTCATTGGAACAGATATATTTTGTCGCCACGGCGTATCCTTTCGGGGACGGCCACTGAACAGTACTGCCCCTTTCCGGCGGATTCGGCGCTGACAAGGTCGACACGGATTTCGTCAGCCGTGAATTCCACCACGCCTGTAGTGGGCCCCACGATGATCAGATTGTCGCCCCTGTGAAGTGTGCCCGCCTCGACAAGGATTTCGGCGACACCGATATTGGAGAACCAGTTGGTGATACGGCCCAGGTATTCCTTGCGGCGGGTGGCGCGGCTGCCGTAGACCTCGCTCCATTCCCCGAGCCTTGCGCCCTGATAGTAGCCGTCCCAGAACCCGCGGTTGAACACGGTGGCGAGACGCTCCTTGAGGGAGGCTGCAAGGGAGGGCGTGAAACGGCCCTCCTGTATGGCATCGGCCGCCTGGCGGTAGCAGCCTGTCACGGTACGCACGTATTCCGCGGAGCGGGCGCGCCCCTCTATCTTGAAAACCGTCACCCCGGACTCTGCGATGCGGTCCATAAACTCTATGGTGCACAGGTCCTTGGGGGACATTATGTATTTGTTGTCGATGTGCAGTTCGTTGCCCGTCTCAAGGTCCGTCACCATATAGCCGCGACGGCATATCTGGTAGCAGGCGCCGCGGTTGGCGGATGCTCCGTATTCGTGGAGGGAAAGGTAGCACTTGCCCGATATTGCCATACACAGCGCTCCGTGGCAGAACATTTCCACGCGCAGCAGTCTGCCCGACGGACCGCAGATGTTCTCCCGGACGATGGCCCCGGTGATGGCGCGCACCTGGCCGAGGTTGAGCTCGCGGGCGAGGACAATCACGTCGGCGAACTGTGCGTAGAAACGAAGGCTTTCAAGGTTGGAAATGCTGAGCTGGGTGGAGATGTGCACCTCGACACCTTCCTTTCGGGCATAGGAGATTGCCGCCATATCGGATGCGATGACGGCGCTGATGCCGGCCTCCTTCGCGGCCCTGACTGCAGCGCGCATAGGCTCGAGATCGTCGTCATAGAGCACGATATTGAGCGTCAGATAGGACTTCACCCCGGAGGCGCGGCAGATGCGGCAGACTTCGGCAAGATCCTCAGGAGCGAAGTTGTTGGCGGAATGCGAGCGCATATTGAGGTTGCCCACGCCGAAATAGACGGAATCCGCGCCTCCCTGGATTGCAGCCTGCAGGCATTCGAAATTGCCGGCCGGAGCCATTATCTCCAAATTCCCCTTCATAGCCGTCTATTTCACCCTGAAGGTCATCTCGTCCGCAAAGTCCTTCATCATCTGGAATCGCTCCCGGTCAAGGCCTGCGGCGGCGACGGATTCGAGGGCAAGGCCGTAATATTTGCGGATGGCCTCCACAGCGCCTTCCCTGACTCCGGAGCTGACGTATATTTCCTGCATACGCGCAATTTTGGCGGCCTGATCCTTCTCGTTGTCCATAATGTCGGCAATCGCAGCCCTTGTGGGGTCATCGGCGCGACGCAGGGCCTCGACGAGCAGCCAGGTCCTCTTGTTCCGGACTATGTCTCCTCCTATCCTCTTGCCGAATACGCTCTCATTGCCGAAAGTGTCGAGGTAGTCGTCGGCTATCTGGAAAGCGATGCCGAGCTGCATACCGAAGTCATAGAAGCTGTCCGCCACTGCGCCGTCGACCCCCGCCATCACTGCGCCGAGCTTTGCCGAGCAGGCGATCAGGGCGCCTGTCTTGAGGCTTATCATATTGATGTAGTCCTCGGTGGTGATGAACTTGCGGGTCTCGAACTCCATATCGTACTGCTGTCCTTCGCAGACCTTTATGGCATTCTCGGAGAAGAGGGAGAGCACGGAGTGAAGCCTGTCGGGCGCGGCGGCCTGCATCATCTGGAATGACTTGATGAACATCGTGTCTCCGGAGAGTATGGCAACGTTGCCGTCCCATTTCCTGTGGACCGTCATCTGGCCGCGGCGCACGTCCGCATTGTCCATTATGTCATCGTGGATGAGCGTGAAGGCGTGGAAGACCTCGAGAGCCAGGGCCGGGAGTATCGCCTCGCGTCCCATCTCATCGTTGAAAAGACTGTATACGGCAAGGGCCAGGCGGGGTCTGATACGCTTGCCGCCGATCGATATCATATATCGGATGGGGTCGTAGAGGCCCTGGGGCTCGCCTGTCAGCGACAGCTGGGACAGGGATCTCTCCACTACGGCCTTTATTTCGGGAAGAGTATACATTTAAGAATGACTTAATTACGGCTCACGACGGTAGCGCGGGCAGGTGCAAAGATAGCAAAAAAAGCCCAATTCAGTTTTTTTATATCTTTGCACCATATAGAAAAGATATGATATTCCTGCAGCTGTTCTGGACCTTTTTCGTGATAGGCCTGCTCACCATAGGGGGCGGATATGCGATGCTGCCCCTGATCCAGCAGCGGGTGGTGGCCGACCATCAGTGGATATCCGGGGAGGAGTTCGCCAACATACTTGCAGTCAGCGAGATGACGCCGGGGCCGATAGGCATCAACACCGCCACGTACATCGGTTACAGCGTAGTCGACGGGCAGGGATACGGCCAGTTGGTGAGCATACTCGGCTCATTCATATCCACAGGCGCGGTGGTTCTCCCCTCCTTCATCATCGTGCTCGGTCTGTGCAGGCTTTACGGCAGATTCAACCGGTCCGCCGTCTTCAACGGGTTTATGAGCGGGCTCAGGCCTGTGGTCACAGGGCTGATAGGGGCGGCCGCCGTGCTTCTGATCACCCCCGGGAACTTCACCGGCTGGGAGAGCTGGGCCATACTTGCAGCCGCTTTCTGCCTTGCGATGTGGTCGAAAGTACATCCGATAATCATCCTTCTGCTCTGTGGAGCGGCGGGTTATTTTTTTCTGTAGATATGAAAGGTCAGTCTGAAAACGGCGTATCCCTGCTGAGTCTCTTTCTGGTGATGGCACGCATAGGCGCGTTCACCATCGGTGGAGGCTATGCGATGCTTCTGATGATACAGAAGGAGATCACCTCGAGAGGCTGGATAAGCGAGGAGGAGTTCCCCGACCTGGTGGCTCTCTCACAGGCGGCGCCCGGACTGCTTGCCGTGAACATATCCATATTCACCGGATACAGGCTGCGGGGAGTCCCCGGAGCGGTGGTCGCCACTCTGGGAAGCTGTCTTCCCCCTTTCCTTATCATTCTCGCCATAGCCGCCATCTTCAGCGGATATGCCGACAATCCCGCCATCGAAAGGATATTCCGCGGTATGCGCCCCGCAGTGGTGGCCCTCATAGCCGTGCCTATGGTGAAGATGGCCCTGGGCAGCTGCAGGCGGTGGTGGCAGCTGATACTTGCCGCAGCATCGCTCACAGCTGTGGCCCTGCTCAAGATTTCTCCCATCAACATATTGATAATCACTGTCATAGCAAGCTTATCCCTGAGTTTTTGGAAGAATCGCGCAAACTGAGTAAATTTGCATTGTTGTCAAGCATTACGTTATGGGACTCGGATTTTTCAACATACCCCAGCACAGGGTGTTCCATTATGAACCCCGCTATTGGAACGAATCGAAGGAACGCATAGAGAAGCTCAAGGCCGAAAAGGCCAGGGAGGAAGGCTCTGCGGATGATGCCCGGGACGCCTATGTGCCCGGCCAGTATATACGCGGCAATATGCGCAAGGGCTATTACCGCGACGGTCAGAAGAGCAAGGTCAACACCAAGGTCAAGACCGTTATGAGCATCGTTTCCGTCATCCTTGCCTTCGCCATCGTCTATTTCGTGATAAAATACTACGCTCTGCTTCTCGCATAAATGGGCTCACTTCACATCCTGCCTGACAGAATAGCCAACCTTATCGCCGCCGGCGAAGTGGTGCAACGCCCTTCGTCAGTGGTCAAGGAACTTATGGAGAACGCCGTGGATGCCGGCGCGGAATCCATATCCGTGCTCATCACCGACGCCGGGCGCACGCTGATACAGGTCATCGATGACGGATGCGGTATGTCCGGGCAGGATGCGGCACTCTGTTTCGAAAGACACGCAACATCCAAGATAGAGGAGGCCGATGACCTCGGCCGCATATCCACTTTCGGATTCCGCGGCGAGGCATTGCCGTCCATCGCCGCCGTGGGGCAGGTCACGCTCAGGACAAGGCGCAGGGAGGATGCGACAGGCACCTGCATCCACGCTGAGCAGTCAGCCGTATCGCCGGCCGAGACCGTCTCCTGCCCCGTGGGGACCAATATCGAGGTGCGCAACATATTCTACAACCTTCCGGCAAGGAGGAAGTTCCTCAAGAGCAACGCCGCCGAATTCGCTCACATCACCGGCGAGTTCCTCCGCGTCGCCCTCACACGCACCTCCATCCGCTTCTCTCTGACTCACAACGGCCACGAGGTCTATGTGCTTGCTCCCGTGCAGAATGTCAAGCAGCGCATATCGGCCCTGGCAGGACGCGACCTGGCCAACAGACTGCTGGACATAAGCGCTGATACGAGCATACTCCGCATCAGCGGATTCATAGGAAGTCCCGAATCGGCCCGAAAGAACTCCGCCAACCAGTATTTCTTCATAAACGGGCGCTTCTTCAGGAGCCCCTACCTCCACAAGGCCGTATGCAGGGCATACGCCAACCTCGTGACGGACGGCTGCACCCCGCCGTACTTCATCTTCCTTGAAACAGCCGCGGACTATGTGGACGTGAACATCCATCCCACCAAGACCGAAATCAAGTTCGAGGACGAATCGACGGTGTTCCAGATACTCCATTCCGTGGTCAGGGAGGCTCTCGGCCGCAGTTCGTTCGCGCCGAGTATAGATTTTGACGCGGGTGCGCTGCCGGAGATACCCCTGCAGCACCCCAAGGACCGCACATACGTCGCTCCGCCCCGCATAAATTTCGACCCCCTGTTCAATCCCTTCAAGGACAGCGGCTTCGAAAGGGAGGCCCCCGCAAAGCCGCTTGCAGACTACGGGCGGCTGCTGGAGGACACCTTCGAGGACAGGCCGGTGATATGCATTCAGGACAAATATGTCATAACGACAGTCAAATCGGGCCTGCTGCTGATCGATGTCAGTCGCGCAAGATTCCGCATCCTCTTCGAAAAGTATCTCTCAGCGCTTGAAGGAAGCAGCCCGATAATACAGAAAAGCCTCTTCCCGCACCGTATGGAGCTCCCCGCGGAGATTTATTCCGTTATGGAGGAGAATGAAGGCAAACTGTCACAGTACGGATTCGACATCCGGCTGCTCGGGGGCGGTACGATAGTTGTCAACGGTATCCCTGACGGATACCCGGATGACGGATTTCTGGTGGAAGGCTTCATCGACGACCTTGTGGAACTCCTCAGGGAAGGTGACCTCGGAGACGACTACCGCCGCGGCGTGGCCCTCAGGCTTGCAAGAAGCGCTTCTTCCGGCAAGACCTCCCTCAACCGCACGGAAGCCCAGGCCCTGGTGGACAGCCTCTTCGCCTGCGATGATCCACGGAACTCCCCTTCGGGCGGAAAATGTATGACCATCATATCCCTCGACCAGTTCGGGGACCTGCTTAAATAATGAGATTTCTGCAAAACACTCCAACTGCGACACGCAACCTGATCATCATCAACATACTGATGATGGTCGCCACATATATCAACGAGCCGTTTATGATAAGGACCTTCGGCCTGTTCTGCATAGGCTCGCCTTATTTCAGATGGTGGCAGACAGTGACGCATATGTTTATGCACGGAGGGTTCTGGCACATATTCTTCAATATGTACACCCTGTGGATCTTCGGCAGCGTGCTCGAGAATATGTGGGGCACGCGGAAATTCCTGACCTTTTTCTTCGTGACGGGCCTCGGTGCCGCGCTGCTCCACCTCGGCGTAACCTCGCTCGAAGTCTCCGCCACCAAATACATCGTGCCCTGCGTCGGCGCATCGGGTGCAATTTACGGGCTGCTGCTCGGATACGGAATGCTCTTCCCCGACAACATCCTCACTCTCATATTCCCGCCCATATCGCTCAAGGCCAAATGGTTCGTCATCATCTTCGCCGTCATCGAGCTTGCAACCGGG
The DNA here is from genome assembly GCA_045600965.1 of Bacteroidales bacterium. Classification (GTDB taxonomy): domain Bacteria; phylum Bacteroidota; class Bacteroidia; order Bacteroidales; family UBA932; genus RGIG6374. The sequence continues at coordinate 21,329 of JAZRYW010000024.1, forward strand.
CTGACGGGCTCCGACGGCGTGGCCCATTTCGCCCACCTCGGCGGAATGCTCTTCGGACTGCTGCTGATTTCGTGGTGGAAGCACAAGGGAACACTTTACTACAGGTCATAGGACCTGCTGAACAACAATTCGCATAATTTTCGTGAACCATTCCAAAACAGATTCCAGGAATGATGAAAAATGACCTAATATGGAAGACGAAATAATCGCTGCGGTGGAAGCCCTCAGGCAGGGTGACGTGATTCTCTATCCCACCGACACCATCTGGGGGATAGGATGTGACGCCACGGATGAAAAAGCCGTGGCCCGCGTTTTTGAAATAAAGAAAAGGGTTGATTCGAAGAGCCTCATCATACTGGTGAGCGACCTCGATATGCTTGCCCGGCACGTCAGGAAGATACCCGAAATGGCCCTTGACCTCATCGAAATCAACGACAGGCCTATGACCATCATATATCCGGAAGGCGTGGGGCTGGCCCCCAACGTGATTGCCGAAGACGGAAGCGTGGGGATAAGGATACCTTTGAACGATTTCTGCAAGGAGGTCATACGCAAGTTCGGACGCCCCGTCGTGTCGACTTCAGCAAACATATCGGGAGAGGCTTCACCGACCTGCTACGAGGATATCAATGCCGGGATAATCGGCTCCGTCGACCACATTGTCGACCCCTGCCTCGAAGAGGGATCGACAGGCCTTGCCTCACAGATCATCAAACTCGGTGTTGACGGACAGGTGAAGGTCATCCGCTAGTATTCCCCGTCCGCCGAAGGAAGAGGGGACTTGTCCCACTCGCCAAGTTCCATATCGTGGATACGCCCCTGGTCTATGTGGAAGCGCAGGGCCGTGCGGACTCTGTGTATCCCGTAGATGCCGGCAGCCCCGGGGTTGATCACCAGCATATTGTAGCGTTTGTCGTTCATCACGCGCAGTATGTGCGAATGTCCGCAGATGAATATGTCCGGCCTGTGGGCTATGATGAGGTTCAACGCCCTGCCGTCATAGCGTCCGGGATAACCTCCGATATGCATCATAAGTATCTTCCTCCCCTCTATCTCCAGCACCTGGGTGTAAGGGTGGACGTCGCGGACGTCGTATCCGTCGCAGTTGCCGTAAACCCCCTTCAAGTCTTTGAAGGCGGCTATCCTGTCCGCAGTCGCGACATTGCCGAAATCACCGGCGTGAAGTATGAGGTCACACGGCTCGAGGAACTTCTTCAGGGCGTCGTCGAAATAGCAGTGGGTGTCCGAAATGACTCCTATGAACATTTACGCATTTTCTTTGAGTGATACAAAGTTAGTTCGAATTGGCTAACTTTGTCCCGCAAACCGATTGAATATGGAACTGTTTTATTCCGGGGACATAGCCTCCGGCATCTGCACCCTCACCGGGGACGAGGCGGCGCACTGCGTAAGAGTGCTGCGTCACAAGGAGGGCGACACCATCAATGTCATCGACGGTGCCGGGACGATGTATTCCTGCGTGATGGACTCCTGCTCGCCGAAGTGCGTCTCAGCCCGTATCGTGGAGGTGAATGACCGTTTCGGCGCTCACAACTACCGTCTGACGATGGCCGTCGCGCCTCCCAAGAACATAGAACGTTTCGAATGGTTCGTTGAAAAGGCCACCGAGATAGGCCTCGACCATATCTACCCCGTCATAGGAGATTTCTCGGAACGCCGGACGCTCAGGACAGAACGTCTCGAGCGCATAGTGCTCTCCGCCTGCAAGCAGTCCCTCAAGGCCGCGCTGCCGCTCGTCCACCAGCCTTCCTCGGTCCTGGATTTCATAAAGGGATTCAAAGGGGAGGGCGTTGTGAAGGCCATCTGCTACTGCGATTCAATCGAGGGAGCCTCCAAGGCCCTTCTGACCGACATCATCAGAGGTCATCACGACTGTGCCGTTCTTATCGGCCCCGAAGGCGATTTCTCACCGCGCGAGGTGGAGGCTGCCATTGCGGCGGGATGGCAGACAGCGTCGCTCGGGAATTCCCGCCTGAGGATCGAGACAGCCGCACTCACCGCCGTCGGAGTCACATATTTCCTCAATTGATTCAGCGGTATTCCAGCTACGGGTTGTGCCTGTTCAGTTATTCCTAATTTTTAAAAAAACGCATTTTTTTTTGCGTAATTCAAACCTGTTAGTATCTTTGCAGTCCCAAAGCACTGAGGTATGGTGTAATGGCAGCACAAGAGATTCTGGTCCTCTTAGTGGCGGTTCGAATCCGTCTACCTCAACTTCAAAGAGGATGATCTGAAAAGTCCGCGGACTTGAAGGTCATCCTCTTTTCGATTGAATCCCGGGCCTGAGAACCGGCAAAGTTTGTAAGAAGTCAGAAAAACATTATCTTTGCAACGGCTGTGAAATTTACAGCCGTGAAAAATTATGGAATATGATATTTTTTGATAGAAAGGAACAATTGGAAAGCCTCGCCGAGATGAGACGGCGCTCCTACGAGAACCACTCGATGCTGACTATCGTTACAGGGCGCAGACGCATCGGCAAGACGACGCTCATCGACAAGGCTGTCGGTGACGAGCCATACGTATACCTGTTCGTCGGAAAGAAGGACGAATCCGTTCTCTGTCGGGAATATTCCGTAGAGATACGCCGTAAGCTCGGGATGTTCATCCCCGATGGCATCACATCCTTCGGAAGTCTGTTCGCCCTTCTTGTGCAGGAGAGCCGCAACCGTAAATTCACCCTGGTCATCGACGAATTTCAGAACTTCACTGACGTGAATCCTTCCGTTTTTTCGGATATCCAGAACCACTGGGACAAGGGACGCCTTGAGGGGCATATGAACTTCATCGTAAGCGGGTCTGTATACTCTCTGATGACAAGGCTGTTCAAGGATAAGAAGGAACCGCTGTACGGCCGTGACGATCTGACAATCAAGCTGCAGCCCTTTGCCCCTTCCGTGCTTCGCGAGATAATGGAAACATACAGTCCGGGGTATTCAGCCGATGACATCCTCGCGTTATACACCTTTACAGGAGCCATCCCGAAATACATCGAACTCCTTGTTGATGCCGGCGCCCTGACAAAGGACAAGATGATTAATTTCATCGCCCGTCCTGATTCACCGTTTATCGAGGAAGGCAGGAAACTTCTCGTGAATGAATTCGGGAAGAAATACGGGACGTACTTCTCAATTCTGCAAGCCATATCCGAGGGGTACAACACTCAGGCACAGATAAAGGATTACCTCGGGAAGAAGAGTGTCGGCGGACATCTGGCCAAGCTTGAGGAGACATATAACCTTGTTGACAAGAAAAGGCC
>JAZRYW010000025.1:0-31690 GCA_045600965.1 Bacteroidales bacterium
TGGTCGTACCACATTGTCATAGTCCAGAACGTCATTGCAGTGAACAGGGAGCTCATTGCATACACCTCGGCTTCTGTGGCAGAGAACCAGAAGGTATCCGAGAAGCAGAATGCCAGAGCCCCGACGGCTCCTGACCCGAATACTGAAACTGCCTGTGAGGCAGAATATTCTCCGTTCGCTTCAATGAGACGCTTTACGAACCAGACTATCGTCAGATAAAGGAACAATATCGTAAACGCAGAACATATGGCGCTCAGAGAATTTACCAGAACCGCCGCGTGCATTTTGTCACCTAAGAGCGTGAATATTCTTGCGAAAAGACTGTATGTCGGATTTCCGGGAGGGTGTCCCACCTCAAGCTTGTACGAGATTGAGATATACTCACCGCTGTCCCAGAAAGACGCAGTGGGCTCCTGCGTCAGAAGGTAGGTCACGGCTGATATCAGAAACACAGCTATCGCGCTGATTCTGTGCCATTGATTAAATTTCGTGTCCTTCATAATTTTAGGAATGACTTAACGAAGATACCGAAAATAATTCATAAATTTGCATACAGGACTCCGTAATCACCCTCTTTATTCTTTTGTTATGATGCACGGAACGAAAATATTGAGCGGCATCGTATCGCTGATTTGCCTTTGGCTTTCTGCAGGCTGCACAAAGGAGATTCTGCTCTATTGTGACGAATCGGACCTTGAAGAATGCAGGGTCGCGGTCGTACTTCCGTTATCCGACGGGCAGGAGGCCCAATGGAAGCAGTGTCTCGAGATATGCTCGAACAATCTCGCTGATGCTTTCTGTAAGACCGGCAAGGGGGTCAGACTCGTGTACGAATGGTACGATGAGCTGTCCCCCGGCATTAGAAAGACTGCTGAAAAACTCGCCTCAAGGGATGACATAAAGGCCGTGATAGGCGGTTTGTACTCGGACAATGCTCTTATACTGGCCGATGCCCTCTGCGCCAAGGACAAGCCGCTGTTCACTTTGGCTACGACGGATCAGCTTATTCGCGGTTATTCCAACTGTGGCAATCTGTGGGCTATGACCGAGACCGACATCACCCAATGTGAAGTGATGCTGAGTAAAGCAATGCAATATGGAGCAACATCGGTCGCTTTGCTGGTGAACGGAGAAAGCGCATACGGCAACACGTTTGTCGACTGGTTCCCCTTTCAGGCTCAAGAACTTGGCGTCAGAAACGCAGGGGTGTTTTCCTGCACCGACAACACTGAAGAGCAGACTCGCGCCGCGCTCGCTACCGATGCCGATTATATCCTGTGCGCGCTGTCTGACATAAAAACACTGGAAAAAGTGCTCCGAACCTATAACTCGACCCCGCATACGGCGAAACTGCTTATGAGTGACGTTGCCTACATCAGCGATGCATTGGCAAAGCTGGGCGATATGGTCGAAGGCATTGAGGGTATCTGCTACGGCGCCGACCCGTCGTCAGGCTTTGAAGTAATATATGGAACCATTGTCGGACGTACACCAATGCTTGGCGAATCGCAGGTCTATGATGCCGCAATGCTTATTGGTTACGCCTCAATGCTGCAGATGACAAATAAGGGAATCAGTTTCAAGGAGTCAATGAGACAGGTAGTAAGCGGCAGAGAGGATGTAGGCAGTTTCTGGGGAGCCGACGGGATGCTGCGCGTGACAAGGTCGATTGCCTCCGGTGGCCATCCTGACATCAACGGTGCATCGGGCAGTCTGGAATTTGACGAGAAGGTCTATACCAATGTCCTCGGTACCTGTTATCTGAATTATGTGGTTTATCAGCAGCAGTATCTGACACTGGGATACTGTTCCACAAAAGGTGACCGCCGCGCCGGTCCCACGCTTGCCGAATGGAACTGGATCAAGTCAAAGATGCAGGACATCGATGACGGAGGAGATGTGAAGTACCCTCCGCTTGATGAACGCTGGGCCCTGCTTATCGCCACATCGACCGGTTGGGAAAATTACCGTCATCAAGCGGACGTTCTCAATATCTATCAACAGTTGAAATCAGCAGGGTACGATGACGGCCATATCGTGCTGATAATGGAAGATGACCTTGCGTACAACGCAGCCAATCCTGAAAAAGGCGTGTTGTACTCACGTATGGACGGAGTGAACATATATAAGGACGTCAAAGTTGATTACCATATCTCCGACCTTCGGCCCATCGATTTCAAAGATATTCTTCTCGGACGCAAGTCTGCCCGTCTGCCACAGGTTCTTGAATCCGATGCAGACGACAATGTGTTCGTTTTCTGGTCCGGTCACGGAGATTCCGGACATCTGAAATTCGGGAATTCACATATATCAAGAGACCAGATTGAAGATTGTCTGAATGCAATGGAAAAGGCAGGCAATTACCGCCAGTCGATATGGTTCATTGAAGCCTGCTATTCAGGTTCTGTGGCAAAGGCGGCGGACAATCATAATCATATATTGGCCTTTACCGCCGCCGGCGAGGACGAGTCATCCAAAGGAGACGAATACAACCCTGAATGGAAAGTATGGATGAGCAACCGTTTCTCATCAACTCTGCAGGACTGTATGAAGACCGACCCGGATATGGCTCTCAGCGATTTGTACTACAGACTTTTCCAATCAACCGTCGGCTCACACGTCCACGTATACGGAATAAAAGGGTATGGAAGTCTGTATTCCCATACCCTTGAAGAAATTTTCTGAATCAATCAAATATTAATGAACCCAGATAGGATCGTACTTTCCACCATACGGATCATCATCGTCATTTTCGGGATGATGGCCTGGAGGAATGGAATCTTTATCGTCTTCCTGCTGAGTTCTTATTTGTTCCTTATTTTCCGGAATCTCGGGATATTCATCCGGATTTGTGCACATCACCACCGTTCCTACAAATAAAATAGACAATACCGACAGTAATATAAAACTTTTTACAGATGAGGCTTTCGTCTTCATATAAAAAATATTTTCACAAAGTTATAAATAAATTTCAGATTAAAAAATTTTTTGATGGATTTGCGCTTGAAATGAGGGAGCATACCGGTTGGTATGTGACCGGATTGAAAGCGCAAAGAGTGTTTTGGAATAAAAAAGAGGTTGACCGTGCAGGTCAACCTCCTGGTGATCCGTATAGGATTCAAACCTATAACCTCTTGATCCGTAGTCAAGTGCTCTATTCAGTTGAGCTAACGGACCGTCCTTATGCTTATTCGGCCTTTTCCTTTGCCGGTGAATATTTGCGCTCTTTGATACGAGCCTTCTTACCGGTGAGTTCACGGAAGTAGAAGATACGTGCGCGACGTACTTTGCCGGCCTTGTTAAGTTCAATCGATTCGATGAAGGGGGAAGCGAGAGGGAAAATCTTTTCCACGCCGACTCCGTTGGACATCTTGCGTACGGTGAAAGTCTGGGTCTCACCTGCGCCGCGACGCTGGAGGACAACTCCGCGGAACTTCTGGAGACGTTCCTTGTTTTCTTCCTTTATCTTGTATGTAACTGTAATCGTGTCACCTGCGCGGAATGCGGGGAAACTCTTCTGTTCAGTTGCAAGCGCCTCTTTGGCGATTTTCATTAAATCCATAATTCCTTGTATTTAGCGCAACGTAACCGGGATACCTGCCCGTGTGGCCAGCGGTTGCTTTTGTTTTGGGACTGCAAAAGTAGTAATTTTTCTCAATACTGCAACACATTTTGATTTATTTTTCAAAAACCACGGGAATATTGGTTAGATTTGTGTCGGAAGACATAGAATCAGGATGAAGTTTCCAAAGACAATTGTAAAACAAACCGATATGAAAAGAACTCTGACCGCCATTCTTATGCTATTAGCGATATCCTTCAGCCTTGCGGCAAAGGATAACGGACAGCTTACCTTCAAGAGCCTCTCACCCGACAGATTTCCGCTGATCTACGATGCCATTCCCATTCCCATCACGGTGGATGCCTCAGACTATGAAGGCATCCTGATAGCCGCCGACAATCTCGGAAAGGACTTCGAACGCGTATGCGGCCACAGCGCCCCTGTGATGAGATGGTCCGAAAGCGCCACTTTCAGCAGGACGATCATAGCCGGAAGTCTCTCCAGCAACCTCATACAGACCATAGTCAAGGCCGGTCTGCTGGATGAGAGCCAGTTGAAGGGACGGACCGAGAAATATCTGATGACCTTCGTCAAGGACCCCGTCGAAGGGGTCAGGGAGGCTCTTGTCATAGCCGGCAGCGATATGCGCGGCACCATCTACGGCATATACGAGCTCTCCGAGCAGATAGGCGTGTCACCCTGGTATGACTGGATGGACGTGCCGACGGAGCATTGCAGCAATATGTCCATCGTCAGGGGCACTTACACCGCCGGCGAGCCTGCAGTACGCTACCGCGGGCTGTTCCTCAATGACGAGGCCCCCTGTCTCACCACCTGGGTCAGGAACACCTACGGGACCGATTACGGCGACCATAATTTCTATTCGCGCGTGTTCGAACTCATATTGAGGCTCCGCGGCAACTTCCTGTGGCCCGCGATGTGGGGCTGGGCCTTCTACGCCGACGACCCTCTCAATTCGCAGACCGCCAATCGTATGGGTGTCATTATGGGCACTTCCCACCACGAACCTATGGCCCGCAACCATCAGGAATGGGCGCGCCACAGGGACGAATACGGCGAGTGGAATTACGAAACCAACCGCAAGGTGCTGGACCGGTTCTTCCGGGAAGGGATTGAACGGGCCAGGAACACCGAAGACCTCATCACCATAGGTATGCGCGGTGACGGCGACACCGCCCTCGGAGGAAAGGAAGGCCACGACGACGAATACGTCCCCGATGACAGGGCCACCATCAAGGTGCTCGAGAACGTGGTCGCCAACCAGCGCCGCATAATCAGGCAGGTCACAGGGCAGCCGGCTGAGAAGCGTCAGCAGGTGTGGGCCCTCTACAAGGAAGTCCAGCGCTATTACGACCGGGGAATGAAGGTTCCCGACGATGCCATCATACTTCTGAGCGATGACAACTGGGGCGACATCCGCAGGGTCCCCAAAGGGGATGAGGCAAAGCACAGGGGCGGATTCGGTATGTATTACCACGTAGACTACGTTGGTGCGCCGCGTAACAGCAAGTGGCTCAACATCACCCCCATCCAGCATATCTGGGACCAGCTTTCGCTGACCTGGGAGTATGGAATCGACAGACTGTGGGTGCTGAACGTAGGCGACCTCAAGCCTATGGAATATCCCATCTCGCTGTTTATGGATATGGCCTGGAATCCCGAAAGATACGATGCGGACAACCTTCTGGAGCACCCCCTGAAGTTCTGCGCCCAGCAGTTCGGCGAAGACCAGGCCCTGGAGGCCGCGCGCATCCTCAATCTCTATTCCCAGTATTCCGGCCGCGTGACTGCGGAGATGCTCGACCACAGGACCTACAACGTCGACAACGGCGAATGGGAGAAGGTTGCCGGGGATTTCGTGCGCCTGGAGGCGGAAGCGCTCAGACAATACGTCAGCCTGAAGCCCCAGTACAGGGACGCCTACAATCAGCTCATCCTTTTCCCCGTGCAGGCTCTCTCCAACATATATGAGATGTACCGGTCCCAGGCAATGAACCTCAAGCTCTACCGCGAGGGCAACCCCGAGGCCAACGTATGGGCAGACAGGGTCGAGGCCGCCTTCAAGCGTGACGCCGAACTCTGCCGCTCATACAACAAGGACATCGCAGGCGGCAAATGGGACGGTATGATGATTCAGAAGCACATAGGTTACATCGGCTGGAACGACGACTTCCCCGGGGACAGGCTTCCAGAAATCCACCGCATCCCCGTTGACGGGGACGGAGGCTTCGTATTCAGCCACTCTGAAGGAGCTGCCGTTATGGATGCCGAGCACTACTATTCGAAGCAGGATGCCGCCGATGCCCGTTGGACTGTCATTCCGTATATGGGACGCACCCGCAGCGGCATATCCCTCCAGCCCTATAACGCCTCTGTCGACGGCAATCTTCTGACCTACAGGTTCGAGGTTCCGCTGGATGTGGAGGAGGTCACGGTGCGCGTCATTACCGCATCCACCCTGGCCTTCAGCCGGTCTGAGGGCCACAGATATTCGGTGGGGCTGAACGGAGGGGAGCCGCAGGTTGTCAACTTCAACGGCGAGCTCAACGAGGAGCCTCAGAACGTATACAGGATAATGTACCCCACCGTCGCCTCGAGGGTTATCGAGAGGACGGTGACGATGAAGGATGTCAGATCCGGAATGAATACGCTCGAATTCAAGGCTCTCGATCCGGGCGTGGTGCTGGAGAAGATAGTCGTGGACTGGGGCGGCTACGAGCCTTCGTTCCTGTTTATGGACGAATCGCCCGTCACCATTCAAAAGTAGTGTCAAGTTCCTTCACGTTGCCGCGGCCGTCTGTGGCTGTGGCGTGAAGGTCGTGCCTGACTCCCCTCTTGAAGCGTTCGGGGTCGAGGGTCACGGCTATCCTGCCGCGACGGTATATCGCGATGGCCCATTTGCCGTCAATCTCCACACGGAAATCCTGAAGGCCGGAAAGTTCATCGCTCACGGCAAGATAAAGCATATCGCCCTTGATTCTGCCGCCGGGAGTGAAGGCGGGCGCAAGGTGAGGCGCGATGCTGTCCACCGCCACATAGAAGGTCCCGAATGACGAAACGGAAGCCCGCACACCATCGGACACCCAGTTGCCACCCTCTGCCGAAGGCTGGCCGTTCTTGCCAAGAGAGACTAAAAGGGCCTTGTCGCGCAGGTGCTGAGGGACATCCGGCGCGGAGATGAATATCTTCACCGACTTATGCAGGGGCACAAGGCGGTCGCCCACCCACCATACCGGCGACCATACGTTGCCCGAGGGAGAGAAGGCGTCCTGCTGCTTCTCCACACTGAGCCATATCGAGCGGTAGAGGGTGCCGGAAGGGATGGACACGTCAAGTCCGCCGGCCCTGTAGGCATTGGGGACGTTCCAGAGCATTGCAACTCTTCTTGCCGGATCGGAAGGAAGCGCCTCGGGTCTGTCCTGAGGATCGGAGCGCTGCAGGCGGTAGGTGATGGAAGACGAATTGCCGACGATGTCGCTCACCTCTATGCGAAGTGTGTGCACCCGGTCGTCATCCAGCACAATCAGACCCTTGTCCCTGTATTCGATATGAGAACGGAGGGCATTGCCCGGCTCGACATAGGTCTTGACCATATCCATACCGGAATAGTAGCTCTCTCCGTACTCGATCAGACTCTTGATGTAACGTCCCGTACCGGAAGGCATATCCTTCACGTCGAAGCGGAATATCTGCTCTCCGTCGAGCGTGACGCGGTAGGTCTCCACGGCAAGCCGGGCTGTCGTGCCCTCCTGCCTGTCAACGGCGTCGATGCACACATAACTGCGTTCGGGGACAGTGAGCACACGGTCCAGCGGAGCGGGGCTGTTGAAGGAATATATCATACTGGTTTCGGGTATGCCGGTGGAGTCCTCGTATGAGTAGAACTTTATGCGCTGGAACACGGGGCTTTGAGTGTCGTTCATCGTGTAGTAGCCGTCACGGATGTAATTCAGCGGCAATCCGGACTCGGAATCACGCACCTCGAGATGGAGGTGAGGCCCGCCTGAAGAACCGGTATTGCCGGATTTGGCCACGACGTCACCCTTCTTGACGGGATGCTCGTCCTTCTTGAAATAAAGGTTCACCGAATAGCTTTCGGTACGGTACTGCTCGGCACGGACGAGCCTGTCCATAGCGGGGAGGAAGGCCGACAGGTGGCCGTAGACGGACATCGTACCGTCATAATGGGTGATATACAGGCCGTTGCCGTACCCTCCCGGAGTTACTGCTATCCGCGATATCCAGCCGTCCTTGATGGCGTGCACGGGCTCACCGGTATGACCGCCGGTACGGAAATCGAAGCCGGAATGGAAATGGTTGCCACGCAGTTCGCCGTAGGTACCTGAAAATGAAACCGGCAGGTCGAGCGGCTGAGAGGCCTGCTGTGCGTATGCCCCCACGCAGACGGCGAGGAGAAATGTGATTGCGGACAGTCTTTTCATACTATCCGAAAAGTTTCCTGATTCTTTCGAAGATGTTCCTGTCCTCGCTGTCGGGCTTGGGAACGAACGAATCGGATGCGCCGAGTTTCTCAACCAGTTCCCTGTCCTCCTTGCCGAGACGCTTGGGTATCCATACCTGGACGTAGATCTTCAGATCTCCTGTGCCGTATCCGTTGATATCGGGTATGCCCTTTCCGCGGACACGGAGTATCTTGCCGGGCTGTGTGCCGGGTTCTATCTTGACACGGAGCATTCCGTCAACCGAGGGTATCTCCCTGGTGCAGCCCTGTATGGCCTCGGGGACTGAAAGGAAGAGCGAATAGATGAGGTCGTTGCCGTCGCGGCTCAGATCCTTGTCGGCCTCCTCCTCTATCACCACGAGCAGGTTGCCGGACACGCCTCCGTGACGGGCGGCATTGCCCTTGCCCTGAATGGTGAGCTGCATCCCTTCCATAGCGCCTGCAGGTATCTTGAAAGATATCTCCTCCGAAGACTTCTCAAGCCCTGTACCCCCGCAATGCTTGCAGGGATTGCTGATTATATGGCCTTCCCCGCCGCACTGGGGACAGGGAGAGGAGGTCTGCATCTGGCCGAGGAAGGTGGAGGTGACACGTGTCACCATACCGGTACCGTTGCAGGTCGGACAGGTCTTGATGTCGGCTTCCGACTCAGCGCCACGGCCGCCGCAGTGTGTGCAGGGCACCATCTTGCTTATCCTGACCTTCTTCTCACAGCCGTGAACCATATCCTTCAGGGTGACCTTCACACGGATGCGTATGTCCGAGCCGCGCGACTGGCGTCTGCCGCCGCGGGCCGAGCCTCCGCCGAAGCCGCTGAAGAAATCCCCGAATCCGCTGCCGCCGAATATGTCGCCGAAGCGGGAGAATATGTCATCCATCGAGAATCCGCCGCTGAAGCCGCCTCCTGCCGCGCCGTTGAGCCCTGCGTGACCGTACTTGTCATAACGTGCCTTTTTGTCAGCATTGCTGAGCACGTCATAGGCTTCCGCCGCCTCCTTGAACTTCTCTTCCGCTTCCCTGTCGCCGGGGTTCTTGTCGGGATGATACTGTATGGCCTTCTTGCGGTATGCCTTCTTTATCTCTTCCGGAGTGGCCGAGCGTTCGACGCCGAGCACTTCGTAGTAGTCTCGTTTTTCTGCCATTGATGTGGAATTTGAATTTTATATCCCAATTACGACCTTCGAATAGCGGATCACCTTTCCGTTAAGGGTGTATCCGTTCTGCGCTATGTCGATGACCTTGTTCTTCTGCGAAGGGTCAGGTGCCGGGAACTGGGCCACGGCCTCGTGGAAATCGGTGTCGAAATCCTTGCCGGCGGCATCTATAATTTCAAGGCCCTTCCCCTTGAGATATGCCATCAACTTATTGTATATCAATTCTGTACCTTCTTTTGCAGACTCTGCGTCAGTGCTGTCCTTCAATGCGGTCACAGCCCTTTCGAAATCGTCCAGGACGGGGAGCAGGCCTTTTATGACATCTTCAGAAGCAGTTGCCACCATCTCGAGGCGCTCCTTTGCAGTGCGCCTGCGGTAGTTGTCAAACTCTGCGCTCAGCCGAAGGTACTGCTCATTGAGCTGCATACATTTCTTTCCGAGGCTCTCAATCTGCTCAGCCTCAGTTTCCGGAGCCTGCTGTTCATCGGCCTTCTTTTCATCGGCCTTGGGGTCGGTCTGCGAGGAGGCCTGTGCAGCCTGCTTTGCGGCTTCTTCCCTATTGTCGTCCATCTTCTTGTTTTTCTTCACGATTCTTCACTCAAGTTTCGCAAGCATATCGTTGATAATCAAAGCGAAGTGAGAACTTGCGAAACTTTTCCCCACCGCACTTTCATATTTTGTCCCCATCCCCGAATCACTTCCCCGGGGAAGGGACTTTTCCAACGGCCTGGCGGCCTCTGTTTCTTTATACAGAAACCATATCAAACAAATTGTCTGCCACCGCGCGGTGGCAGACAAAATGGCAGAATATTGAATTGACGCCCGAGCGCGTCAGAATCAGCCTAGAGAGCCTTTCCGTCGGAACCGAGAACGTTTACAATCTTGTGGATGTAAAGTTTCTTCATATTGTCGCGGGCGGGACCGAGATACTTGCGGGGGTCGAATTCGGCGGGCTTCTCCGCGAACACCTTGCGGACTGCGGCGGTCATTGCAAGACGGGAGTCAGAGTCGATGTTGATCTTGCAGACTGCGCTCTTGGAAGCCTCGCGGAGCTGTTCCTCGGGAATTCCGACAGCAGCCTTGAGGGCGCCGCCGTTTGCGTTGATGGTATCAACCTCTTCCTGGGGAACGGAAGATGAGCCGTGAAGCACGATGGGGAAGCCGGGGAGCTTCTTTTCAACTTCGTGGAGCACATCGAATGCAAGCGGAGGAGGAACCAGACGGCCTGTCCCGGGATCCACAGTGCACTGTTCGGGAGTGAACTTGAAAGCGCCGTGGGAAGTGCCGATGGAGATTGCCAGTGAGTCGCAGCCGCTGCGGGTTGCGAATTCAATCACCTCCTCAGGCTTGGTATAGTGTGATTCGGCTGCGGAGACCTCATCCTCGACACCTGCAAGGACGCCAAGTTCAGCCTCTACGGAGACATCATACTTGTGGGCGTAGTCAACCACCTTCTTGGTCAGGGCGATGTTCTCGTCAAAAGGAAGGGAGGAGGCGTCTATCATCACTGAAGAGAAACCCATATCCACGCAGCTCTTGCAGAGTTCAAAGCTGTCACCGTGGTCGAGGTGAAGCACAATCTGAGGATTTTCCCAACCGAGTTCCTTTGCGTATTCCACAGCGCCTTCGGCCATATAGCGGAGAAGGGTCTGGTTGGCATAGTTGCGCGCGCCCTTGGAAACCTGGAGGATGACGGGCGACTTGGTTTCAGCGGCGGCCTGGATGATGGCCTGGAGCTGTTCCATATTGTTGAAATTGAATGCGGGGATGGCGTATCCGCCGGCGACTGCCTTGGCAAACATTTCCTTGGTGTTGACAAGGCCGAGTTCTTTGTATGATACCATTATTATGTTGTTTTGAATAGGTTATCTTGAAACGTTGATTCTTCGTGTAACGGATTCCTCAGTCCCGTCGGAATATACGATATCAGCCCTGACAACGTGCAGTCCGGCGGAGAGGGAGAATGCGTCACCGTTGGCGGTGGAGCCGTCGACGGTCCATTTCACCGAAGCGGCGGCCTTCGGACCGAGTATCAGTTCAGGGTATATCAGGGATGATGTCGTCAGGTTTGAAGGCAGAGTGATGAAAGTGCGGTCGAACACTCCGTATGCCACTACGGGATATAAGGCCGGGGAAGCGTTTTGGCTGTCATAGTCGTCAGTGCCGATCGGCCTCCATACATCGTTGGGCGTGTCGTAGTAGCAGAGCCTGATGTGGTCTCCGAAATGAAGATCACTTGTAATCCTGCATTCGAGTGTGGCGCTGGCCTCAAAACCCGTAGTCTGATAGCCCTTCTGGATGTTAACGGGCAAGTTTTCGGAGATTTTCTCTATGGAATTACCGTTCTTGTCGAACAGGAAGCAGGCCACGTTGGTATTGAACACGGTGTATGAGAAATTCACTATGCTTTGCGCCGTCATTGTGAAGGGCGTGTCCCTGGCCACTGTGCCCGCGTACAGTTCAAGCCCGTTGCCCCTGAGCGTGGGAGCCGGAACCGCTGCGACATTCGATCCGTCACGGTCGGGCTCGAACCCTATGACGGCACTGTCCATAGCGCTGAAGTTGCCTGAAGTACCGGGAGCGAGGAAAGTGAGGGCGAACCATCCGTTGTCCTGTCCTCCCCAGCCCCAGTTGACGTGCACACGGCCGTCAGCGGAACAGCCGTCCAGGACGAACGCGTGACCTCCCATGGTGGACTGACCGGCATAAAGGACAGGACGTCCGTCCTTTATTTCGGAGCTGATGAGTTCGAACCATCTGTTGTTGCCGTATATGGTCCTGTAGGCCATCCAGGCCTTCGGTGAATAGGACATATGGTCAACAAAACCCTGGATCGCGGATTCGACGTTGCCGCTCGTGTCTTCGGTTCCATAGCTGACCTGAATTATCATGCCGCAGTGGTGAATCAGGTGTGCAACGAAATCGTTCACGTGATCGATATCCTGCTCAAGGGCCATCTGTGCCCAATCGTACTGGTATCCATCGATGTTCAAAGGGGCGTTGCTCACGGTGACTCCCTTGTATTGAGTGTCGTAGGCGGGGAGATAACCTTTTCCTGCAAGAGGCCACTGATGATACCTGAGAACAATCGCAGTTGCGACAGCGGTACATCCCGCTATGGTGTGCCTGCCCTGATACAGTGGGCAGAACTTGTTGTATGAATCATCCCTGTCGGCAGTACCCTGAGCCCATGGAGCAGTGGTCAGGAGTCTCTGTTCGGCATTCACTTCAGTCAGGACGAGATTGTCCCACATCCTTGCCACCTCTTCGCTCTGGCGGATGCCTTCCGCACGGATGGCGCTGATCTCGTCGGACATCCTGCCCATCCAGCTTTCAATGTTGGAAGGCATATCGTCCACTACGAAACGGCCTTCCTCCGACCATGCCAGGACGGGAATGGCGGCATCTTCAGCCGATATTATCGCCCAGCCGCCGTCGGGATTGTTGAACACATAAAAGCAGGGAGCAGCAACTCCGGAGGCCTTGGTGGCCAGCTGACGGCCTTCATATACCATCTTCACGGTGCGGGCCTTGAGAGTGCGCCTTGCAAACGCCTCGGCATCAGCGGGAGAAACGACCTTCGCAGTAGAAGCCATCGGAATCAACGCGACGGCGAGGAACAATATCATTCTTTTCATCCTGGTTCTATATTGCTATGATACACCCCGTATTGTCAGGGCCTTCGAGCCATACGGTCTTGCCGTCGACCTTCAGCACCCTGACTGTCATTTCGGTTCTGTTGCCGTTGACGGTCAGGCTGACCGGATATTCGGAGCCATGAACCGGAGCCTCACCGGTGGAGAACCGCAGTTCCATATCTTCTTCCGTGTCGAGATTGTATATGCGGAAGAAACGGTAATCCGGTCCCTGTCCGACGGACATCTGGTTGTCGGGAGCCGAACCGTAGAGCAACACCGGGACAGGGCTGTCGCCGTCAATCGATTCATAGACGCCATAGGCCGTCAGCTCAGTGAAGTCACTGCACCTGGGCCGTCCGGCATCCTTGTTCTCGATGGTACCGAACATCGCCCTTTCGACAGCTATTCTGGCGGAAGTGCTGTACTCGGAGTAGCTCAGGCCTTCGTTGAAGACATACTTGATTGTGAAGCCCTTTTCAAAGACAGTGGGATATATTGTGATGTAATAATACTTTTCGGGGGCGAAGCCGCCCTGGGGAGCGTTCACCGTAATTACCTTCGAGGCATTGGCGCGCGACAGGGAAACGGTCTCGGGGTCGTAGGTTGCGACTCCGGTATTCAGGTGCGAAACAGCCTTGACCTGCACATTCCCGGCAATCTGTTCACCCTGATTGCCACGGAATTCGATGCTGGTGATGCCGCTCTGTGACACCTTGAACTTTGCGCCGCCGCAGATATGCCTGAAGAACAGGGTCGAGTCCTCCGATATGGCTATCATCGGGAACGTATCGTCTGCGAACGTCCCTTCAACCGCATTCTGGACGGACTTGAAAGGAATGGTCACGTTTACGGTGACGGTACTTGCCTTCAAGGGATTTCCGGAAGTGGTCACTGACATTGCAGAACCGTCAAAGGGATAGACTGCATAGAAGCGCATATCGCCCATCCTCGTAGGACGCGGGCCTGAAAATTTGGCCGTAGGCGCGCTGGTGGAGTTAGATGAAGTGAACTTGGAGAAAACGCCGGTCCCCGTGGAAATCCCTATGGTCTCATAGGCATTCCAGAAGACCTTTCCGTCACTCTGCCGTATGGTTCTGGTGGCATTGTTGTCGAATCCTGCCGTAAAAACCGCCTGAGGCTCTTCCGCCTCATAGGAGATTGCGGTGGTATTGTCCTTGCAGGACTGCGCGGCGAGCACCACAAACACTGATGCCATCGCCATTATCATTCTGTTTTTCATTCTTGGAAAAGGATGGGGAAAGTGTTGTCCATTCCGTCAAGGGGCCATACGACATCTCCGGTACCCTCAAGCCCGGAATCGAGACTCTGGCAGATGCAGGGAACAGTATCCAGGAGGACGGTCTCGGTCAGCGGCGAAAGGTAGGTGGATTTCTTGTTATTCATATGAATCGGTAAATAATCTGCAAAAGTAATAATTTTTACTTAGAAACCGTCAGGTGACGGAGAACAGTTTCCTGCGAACCGTCCGCATAGACTATCTCCGCCTTTAGGATATGATTGCCTGCCGACAGTGAGAAGGCGTTGCCTGCCGCCTGCTTCCCGTCAACGCTCCACACGACCGACGTTGCGGCCTGATGGCCGAGTATGAGGTCAGGATAGAACATCGACGATGCCTTCAGGTTTGACGGCACGCTGATGAACGTGCAGTCATAGACGCCGTATGCCACGAGAGGAGTTGCATTGTAATTGTCGGAACCGATGGGAATCCACTTCTCCGCCGGGGTGTTGTAATAGCAGAACCTGATATTGTCGCCAAGGTGTATATCATTGTTGATCTCACACTTAACACCTGTCTTCTTATATCCATAAGCGCCGTTTTCCGCCTGCTCTATATTCAAATCTATCGGGTCGGATATCATCTCAAGGGGATTGCCTTCGCGGTTGTAGAGCCAGAACGCCACCTGGGAGACGAACCCGCTCTGCTCGCAGAAATTGACGTAATAATCGGCACTCATATAGAAGGTCTTGCCTTTTTCTATGGTGGTGTTGGTATAATATGGATAAATGCCTCTTCCACGGAAAGTCAGCCCCGGCACATAGGGAGTGCCGCTTCCGGACTTGTCGGGCTGGAAACCTATGATTGCGGCGTCACCCGTGCTGTAGGCCTTGCCGTCATCGTCCGGAGAGAGGTAGGACAAAGCGAACCATCCGTCGTTGGAGCCGCCCCAGCCCCAGTTGATATGGACCATACCGCTTTCGGCATATCCGTCAAGTACAAACGCGTGCCCGCCGCTTCCGGAACTTCCGCTGTAAAGCACGGGGCGCTTTGCGTCAATCTCCGCCTTCATCATCCCGAACCACCTGTTGGTGCCGTAGGTGGAACGGAATTCGTGGCTGGCCGCGGCCGAATATGACATATGCTCAGCGAATGCCGGCAATCCGTCATAGACGTTTCCACCGGTCGCTGAAGGCGAGTAGCCCACCCTTATCATAAGTCCGCAGTGGTATATGAGCTTTGCGACCTCGTCCGCGACGTGCCAATAGTCCTGTTTCAGGGCCATTGCATCCCAATTGTATGTCAGGCCGTCGATATCCACATCTATAAGCGTAGCCTTATAACCGTTATAGTTGGAAACATAGCCGGGTATGACACCCCTGCCCTTCTCCGGCCACCTGTGGTATCTCATCACTATTGCCGTAGAAGTCGCGGTGCATCCGGTGCAGGAAAGTTTGTCCGTCCCGAAGGAAGGACAATACTTGTTGTAGGAATCCGGGGAATTGGACTGCCCCTGGCTCCATTTTGCCGTTTCAAGAACAACGCTGTTCGAATACACCTCAGTCAGGGCAAGATGATCCCACATTGCGGCGATGTCCTCCGTCTGCTTCACACCTTCGGCGCGGATGCCGCTGATCTCGTCCGTCATCCTTTCCAGCCATCCCCTGAGGTTCTCCGGCATCCCTTCAGTCGAGAACCGGCCTTCGGAAGACCAGGCGAGCACAGGTATGGTGACGTCCTCGGCCGAAATGATGGCCCATCCTCCCCGGGGATTGTTGTAGACATAGTAGCAAGGAGCCGCCACCCCTGAAGACCTTGTCACGGGCTGCCTGCCCTGATAGACCATATCAAGAGTATGCGCCTTGAGGGTCCGTTTTGCGAACGTCTCCGCATCGGCAGGCGAAACCACCCTGGCATAAGCGGAGGCCGAAACCAGCACGGAAGTCAATATCAGAATAATCCTCTTCATATCTAATAAGTGATTATATATCCTGTCTTTCCCTCGTCCCGGGGGTCGGTCAGCCAGGCCGTATGGCTGTCATTGTCCACCTTGACAACCTTGAGTGAGGCTTTGAAGCTCTTCCCACTGACGATGCAGGACGCCTCACGGACCGTGCCCGCCACCGGAACATCTTTGGAAGAGAATCTGATTTCCAGACGATTTTCCGTCGTGAGGCTGACCAGCCTGAAGAAGCGCCCGGAGGATGATGTGCCGAAAGAAGCCTGGTTGGCGGCATTGTCGCCGAACGTGTACACGGGCACAGGCTCATCGCTGTCCGTGGCGCTGTACACGCCATAGTCGGTAATGTCGGTAAAGCCGCCGTTGATGGTCAGGCCGGCATCCTTTGATGACAGTACGCCGAACTTCGCCCTGTGGACTGTGACCTGTTTGTCGGTGACGAAATCGCTGTAGCGTTTACCCTTGCCGAACTTGAAGGTAAGGGTGAAACCCTTTTCAAAGGTCACTGGAGGGACCACAATATAGTACCAGGCCTGCGGAACGAACCCGCCTTCGGGTGCATTCAGAATTATCCTGTCAGAGCCCTGCGCCGATACTATGGAGACCGTCTCCACCGTGTCTGCAGGAGCCGAGGTGGTTGTCAGGACATATTTCAACGTGCCGGCGATCGTCTCCGAGTTGTTCCCCTTGAGTTCCACGCTCGTGATGCCGCTCTGGGACACGCAGAACTTCACACCTCCGCAAAGATGCCTGAATGCGAGGTCCGTATTTTCGGAGAACGCCACCATAGGGAAGGTGTTCTTTGCGAAAGTGCCTTCGACCGCGGTCTGGACAGAAGCCACCGGGAGCGTGCAGTCGGTGACAGTGGTCATATTCGTCTCGTCCTTGTTCAAAGTCTGAGTATGGCTGCCGAAGGAGGCGCCGTCGAAGGGATATACGGCAAAGTATCGGTCACCAAGTTTCATCGCCCCATCCCCGGTGAATGACACTGCATCCGACGGAGCGTCGTTCGATGAAGTATATTTCATGAAACTGTTCAGGCCTGAAAAGACGGCTATGGATTCTTCCGTATCCCAGAATACGGCGCCGTTGCTCTGCAGGGCGGTCTTGGTCATAGCGTCCGCAAAGCCGGCCGTAAAGACAGTCTGAGAGGATTCCGCACTTCCCATCTCCGGCTGGCTGTCGGTGCAGGAGCCTGCCGCGAGCATCACCAGGAGCGATGCCGACAATATCAACGGTCTGTGTCTCTTCATAATCATACCCCCCATTCCTCCTCGTCGGTCCATTCCACCGAAGAGCCCTTTACACTCCCGCAAATGCAGGAAACAGGCGCCGACGGCATCATTTCGATTTCCGGCGACTTGTAACTGTTCGACTTTTCTTCTTTCATTGTCAGTCTGCTATGTAATGACTACGGATTTTAAGTTCTTCAGCGCAGCTCCACCTTGCGGTATGTCGGGACAAGCGATTTCATCACCGTCCAGGCAATCAGATAGGCCACGCCGCAGAAACAGAACATTATGAAGTAGCCGGCGGGCTTGCCTTCGAAGCCGAGGAAGGTGAAGGCGCTCCCGGCGTTCTCGGCATAGGTGAAAAGGTTGCCGGCCACTTTCTGGACTATCATCGAGCCGACACCGCCGGCCATCGTTCCTATGCCGGTGATGGTGGCGATGGTGCTTTTGGGGAACATATCGCCTATGGTCGAGAAAAGATTGGCGCTCCACGCCTGATGTCCGGCGGCTGCAAGACCGATGAGCACTGCAGGCCACCAGGGAGTATCGAAACGCAGACCGAGCGGCTGCGCAAAAAGCGCGGCTATGGGAAAGAACGCGAAGATCAGCATAGCGAGCATACGGCCGCGGTATGGATGCATTCCTCTCTTTTCGACGAAGAGTTTCGGAAGATATCCGCCTATGATGGAAACGACAGTCACTATTGCGTATAAGGTGAAGATAAGGGCCTGGCCGAGAACGGAGGTCGCGGGGGCGCCGAACTGGTTGCTGAAATAGGATGGAGCCCAGAAAAGGAAGAACCACCACACTCCGTCGGTGAAGAACTTTCCGGCTATGAACTGCCAGGTCTGGCGAAAAGTGAAGCACTTCAGGAAAGGAATGGAAGCGGGCGCGGAGTCCTGCGCAGGCTGATCCGCCGCGGAGGGCTCCTCAGCGTCGTCCTGACGTATGTATTCCAGTTCCGCGGCATTGACGTGGCGGCTTTCTTCAGGTCTGTCATACATAAAGGCCCAGAAGAACATCCAGATGAAACCGAGGGCGCCTATTATTATGAAAGCCATTTCCCAGCCGAACCTGACCGCAAGGGGCGGTATGGTCAGGGGAGCGGCGAGAGCGCCCACCGAGGCGCCGGCATTGAATATCGACGTGGCGAAGGCACGGTCCTTCTTGGGGAAATATTCGGCAGTGACCTTTATGGCCGCGGGGAAGTTGCCCGATTCTCCGAGAGCGAGTATGCCCCTGCACATAAGGAAGAGATAGACTGACGTGGTGGATACCGCAAGCGCTGCATTCGAGCCGGCTTCCAGGGCGCGGAGAGCCTCGACCGAACCGAGCCCGGTCAGACGGACTGTCGCCCAGCCGCAGGCTGCGTGAAGGCAGGCGCCCGCCGACCATACTCCTATGGCTACGAGATAACCTTTTCTTGTGCCCATCCAGTCAACGAACTTGCCCGCGAAAAGGCAGGCTATCGCATAGAAGATGCTGAAGAAGCTTGTGATTGTACCATAGTCCGCATCAGTCCAGCCGAACTGCGGTTTGATGAACTCCTCATAGGTCAGGGACAGCACCTGACGGTCGAGATAGTTCACGGTCGTGGCCACGAAAAGCAACGAGCAGAGCCACCACCTCCAGTTGGACATCAGTTTTGCCTGAGTTGACATACGCAATGTACTGTTTTGTGCGTGCGAAGTTAAGCATTTATTGAGAATTTTACGATATTTGCATATATGAAAGACAGCATTTCAAACAAAGTGGTGATAGTCTCCGCGCCGTCCGGCTCCGGCAAGAGCACCATAGTGGGGCATCTGATGTCCGTTTTCCCCGAACTCGAATTTTCCATATCAGCCACTTCCAGACAGCCGCGCGGCACTGAAAGGGACGGGGTGGAATACTATTTCATATCGGCTGACGAATTCCGCGGAAGGATAGCGGAGGGTGAATTCGTCGAGTATGAGGAAGTCTATGAAGGCAAGTTCTACGGCACTCTGCGCTCCGAGGTGGAACGCATCTGGGCCGGCGGGCACACCATCATCTTCGACGTGGACGTCAAGGGCGGCATCAACCTCAAGAGGATATTCGGCGACAGGGCCCTGTCAGTCTTCATCAAGGCGCCTTCAATAGAGGTGCTGCGTCAGAGGCTCGAAAACCGCGGAACCGACTCTCCGGAAGTCATTGAGGAACGCGTCGCCAAGGCCGCCATAGAAATGCTTGACGCCGACAGGTTCGACCGTATTCTTATAAACGACTCCCTTCCCGTCTGCAAGGCCGAGGCGGAAAGGGTGGTATCCGATTTCATACGATGAAGTGCGCCCTTTATTTCGGCACTTTCAACCCCCTTCACAAGGGGCATCTCGCCATAATCCGATATCTGCTCGACAACACCGGCGCCAGGCAGGTAAGGCTCGTCATATCGCCTCTGAGCCCTTTCAAGACGGGCCAGTACGGCAGCCTGGCCGATGATGCGCAGTACAGGGAGAAGGAGAAGCAGCGCCGGTTGGAGGCTCTGCGAGAAGCCGTGCGGCGCAGCGCCCTGCCCGTGGAGGTGTCCGACATAGAGTACACCCTGCCCCAGCCCAACTTCACGATAGACACCCTGCGTCTGATAAGGAAGGCGGAGCCTGAGAACACCCACGTGCTTGTTATGGGGTCCGACAATTTCGAGGAGATTGAAAAATGGCGTCTGTGGGAGGAACTTCTCGATGAATTCGAAGTATGGATCTACCCGCGTCCCGGACACGACGTCGCGCAAAAGGTGGATTCCTTCAGGAAGATGAATCCCCGCTGGAGGATCACTCTTTTCGACGCCGCCCTGCACGACATATCCTCCAGCGCCATTCGCCTTATGGAGCAGGAAGGACAGGATGCGTCAGAATTCAAAGCCTGACACAGTCTGAAGGATTTCGCGGCAGCGAGTCTCCACTGCATCCATATTGCCCGAGGCCACATCGGCCCGGGTCACCAGGCTGGAACCCATCCCCACGCAGGTCACGCCCGCGCTGAACCAGGCCTCAAGACTGTCCTTTTCAGGACGCACGCCTCCGCTGACCATAATCCTGCTCCAGGGCATAGGCGCGAGTATGGCCTTCACAAAGGCGGGACCGAGCACCTCTCCCGGGAATATCTTGCATACGGGGCAGCCGGCGCGCTGCGCCCTGCCCACTTCCGAAGCCGTGCCGCAGCCGGGGATGTATGGCACGCCGAAGATGCGGCAGAGCCGCGCGATGCCGGGAACGAACTGCGGCCCAACGATGAACCGCGCCCCGCGGCGGATGAACTTCAACGCGTGTGAGACAGACGACACCGAACCCGCTCCAAGCACCAGTCCGGGCATTGCGGAGCTGAAGGGAGCCAGGGAGGAAAACACTTCCAGCGCCCGCTGGCCACGGTCGGCGAACTCGAAGGCGCGCACTCCGCCGTCATAGCAGGCTTTCATTACGCTTCGCGCCAGGGAGGTGTCGGAGGTGTAGAAAACAGGCACCAGCGGCGCCTCTTCGAGCAGTTTCAGGAATTTGTCGTTGTTCATTGCAGTCAATTTCATCAAAGATAACAATATTTTCGTAAGTTTGTGCTATGAAACTCGAATTGAAGAAGGGTTGCAGGTACGCGTTGCTGGTGCCTACAAGTATGGGCCTGAGGGTCACCCCCGAAGACGGCCAGCCCGTCCAGTGCAGCGGCACATTGCATCTCCAGGCCACAAGCGCTGAAACCAACGTGGCAAGCATTTCATCATATCTCGGTCTTCCGGTCAAGGTGCTCACCGCATTCGTGGCCGAAAGTCCGTTCGCATCGTTCATAAAGTCCAGCCTGCGCAGTCGCGGAATGGATTTCGAAGGTCCTGAAGTGCCGCAGGGAGGGCCCTGGGGCTACCGTCACCAGATCAACGTCGCGGACAGCGGCTTCGGCTCACGCGGCCCCCGCGTATGGAACGACCGTGCCGGAGAGGTTGGAAGGACGCTCAAGGCCTCCGATTTCGACCTTGAACGCATATTCGGGCAGGAAGGTGTGCAGATTGTCCACCTCAGCGGCCTGATTGCCGCGCTCAGCCCCGATACCGGACGTTTCTGCCTCGAGATTGCGCGTTGCGCCAGGAAACACGGGTCCCTGATAAGTTTCGACCTCAACTACCGCGCCTCCTTCTGGGAAGGCCGTGAAGAGGAACTCCACGCAGTCTTTTCCGAAATATGCTCTCTTGCCGACATACTCATAGGCAATGAGGAGGATTTTCAGCTGAGCCTCGGCATAAAGGGTCCCGAAACGGGAGGAAAGGGCATTGCCGACAGTATGGAAAGCTTCAGGGATATGATAGGCCGCGTCAGGGGACAGTACCCCGCCGCAAAGGTCTATGCAACCACCCTGCGCCAGGTCAACCACGCCAACAGCCACAACTGGGGAGCGATAATGCTTGCCGGTGAGAGATGGCATACCGTGGAACCGCGCGAGATACACGTCCTTGACCGCATCGGCGGAGGCGACGGATTCGTGGGCGGCCTGCTCTACGCCATACTCCGCGGCTGGGAGGACGAAAAATGGATACAGTTCGGCTGGGCCTGCGGCGCGCTTGCCACCACCTTACTGACCGACTATGCGCAGCCCGCGGACGAGGAGCAGATTTGGAGCATCTGGAAGGGCAACGCCCGCGTGAAGAGATAGATATGCTTCACTACGCAAGAGGTTCAGCTACCGATTCGATAAGCGCTGATGAAGTCCGTCAGGCGCTCCGTCAGATATTCGAAGCGCTGGGGCCGAAGAAGCGTGTGCTCGCCATTCCTCCTGATTTCACAAGGCTGAATTCATACGCCGGTCCCATCACGGAAATGTGCCACGACATACTCGGCGGCGCACTGACCGACATAATGCCCGCTCTGGGCACACATTCTCCGATGACTGACAGCCAGATAGCCGTTATGTTCGGCCACACGCCCCGGGAACTCTTCCGTGTGCACGACTGGCGCAACGACGTGGTGACCGTTGGGGAAGTGCCGTCCGAATACATCCGCAGGGTGTCGGAAGGCAGACTCGACTATGCCTGGCCGGCACAGGTCAACAGACTGCTCGTCGAAGGCGGCTACGACCTCATACTCTCCATAGGGCAGGTCGTGCCGCACGAAGTGATAGGGATGGCCAACTACACGAAGAACATATTCGTGGGTGTCGGCGGTGCGCAGGGCATCAACCGCAGCCACTTCCTCGGCGCCACCTACGGAATGGAACGCATAATGGGCCGCCCGATGACGCCGGTGCGCGAAGTGATGGAATACGCGCGCCGCGAATTCCTCCCCGACCTCCCCATAGTCTACATCCAGACGGTGCTGTCCGTGGACGAGGCAACCGGCAGACCTGTTCTCAGGGGCCTGTTCGCCGGAGATGACATCGAATGTTTCAACAGGGCCGCAGAACTCTCGCTGGAGGTCAATTTCAGTATGCTCGACCGCGAGATTCACAAATGCATAGTATGGCTCGACCCCGCCGAATTCAAGAGCACCTGGCTCGGCAACAAGGCCATCTACCGCACAAGGATGGCTCTCGCCGACGGCGCTCAGCTGATAATACTCGCGCCCGCGCTGAAGGAGTTCGGCGAAGACCCCTTGATCGACTCCCTGATACGCAGATACGGTTACCGCGGCACTCCCGCCACCCTCCGGGCCACTGCAGCCGACCCTGAACTGGGAGCCAACCTGAGCGCATCCGCCCATCTTATCCACGGCTCGTCGGAAGGCCGTTTCGGGATCACCTACTGCCCCGGAAAGGGGATGTCGAGGGAGGAGATCGAAAGCGTCGGCTTCAACTGGGCCGATCTGGACGCGACTATGGAAAAATACGGCGTAAACTCACTGCGCGACGGCTGGAACACCGTCGGCGCGGAGGAGATATTCTTCATCTCAAACCCCGCCCTGGGCTTATGGGCATACAGAAACAGATTCAAGGATTAGAAATATATGGAAAAGAAATCGGACATCGGCCTGATAGGCCTGGCAGTTATGGGCGAGAACCTCGTCCTCAATATGGAAAGCAAGGGATTCCGCGTAAGCGTATTCAACCGTACGGTGGAGAAGGTCGACCGTTTCATCAACGGACGCGGCGCGGGCAAGAACATTTTCGGCGCTCATTCTCTCGAGGAACTGGTCGATTCACTGGAATCCCCCCGCAAGGTGTTCCTTATGGTGAAGGCGGGCGCCGCCGTGGATTCGCTCATCGACAGCCTGATTCCCCTCCTGAGCCCCGGCGACATCATAATAGACGGTGGCAACACCCATTTCCCCGACACTGCAAGGCGCACTGAATATGTGTGCGGCAAGGGTCTGCGCTACATCGGCACCGGCGTTTCCGGCGGCGAGGAAGGCGCGCTCAAGGGCCCCTCGATGATGCCGGGAGGCTCTCCGGAGGCCTGGCCCTTCGTCAAACCCATATTCCAGAGCATCTGCGCCAAGGTGGAGGACGGAACGCCCTGCTGCGACTGGGTCGGAGAAGGCGGAGCCGGACATTTCGTGAAGATGGTCCACAACGGGATCGAGTATGGTGACATACAGCTCATCTGCGAGTGCTACCACATAATGAAGGAATATCTGGGAATGACCAACGAGGAGATGCACCTCACATTCGACGAGTGGAACCGCGGCGACCTTGACAGTTACCTGATAGAGATAACACGCGACATCCTCGCCAGAAAGGACGGCGACGGGCGCTATGTGCTCGACTGCATTCTTGACACTGCCGGTCAGAAAGGCACCGGCAAATGGACCGCAATCGCGGCCCTTGACCAGGGCACTCCCCTCACCCTTATCGGAGAGGCTGTCTTCGCACGCTGTCTGTCCGCGCGCAAGGAGGAGCGCGTCGAAGCGTCCGCCATTCTCGAAGGTCCGTC
Source organism: Bacteroidales bacterium (assembly GCA_045600965.1). Lineage (GTDB taxonomy): Bacteria > Bacteroidota > Bacteroidia > Bacteroidales > UBA932 > RGIG6374. The sequence continues at coordinate 24,129 of JAZRYW010000025.1, forward strand.
GGGCAAGCGTTTCGAGGGCGACCGCAAGGTCTTCCTCGAGGACTTGCGCAAGGCCCTTTTCGCAGCCAAGGTGGTTTCCTACGCGCAGGGATATTCCCTTATGCGCAGCGCCGCCGGGCAGTACGGCTGGAATCTCAACTACGGCGGCATAGCCCTTATGTGGCGCGGCGGGTGCATCATACGCAGCGTCTTCCTGGGCAAGATAAAGGAGGCTTTCGACCGCAATCCCGAAATTGCCAACATACTGCTCGACCCCTATTTCCGCGACAAGCTTGCAGAGGCCCAGCAGGGCTGGCGCAACGTTCTGGCGAATGCCGTTCTGGCCGGCATACCCGCTCCCGCCATGACAGCCGCCCTTGAATACTACGACGGATACCGCTGCTCACGCCTTCCGGCCAATATGCTTCAGGCCCAGAGAGACTACTTCGGGGCTCACACCTACGAGCGCACGGACTCTCCGCGCGGCGAGTTCTTCCACACCGACTGGACCGGTCACGGCTCAGACACGGTTTCCGGAACATACACGGCATAATATCACACATTATGGAGATAGGAAAATATTCATTCGGCATAGGTGACCGCTTCGCCCGCGAAGGCGTCAACCAGTTGAAGGCCCTCATCAGGGCTGAAGAGGATTTCGGCGTGCACTTCGTTCCCGTATGGAACAAGTCCAACCGCGAACATCAGACAGTGGGCACGCTGCCCGAACAGACCAGAGCCGAGGCCGACCTGGCCGTGAAGGCGCTCGGCTATGAGGGGCAGTATTTTGTCGATGCGGACCACATCAATATGAGCAATGTCGACAGGTACATCGCTTCATCGGATTTCTTCACCATCGACGTTGCGGACTACATAGGCCGTGAAGGCACGATGGAAGAGAAATTCCTTCCCGCCATCAGGGAAGCGGGACGCATCTACCGCCACATCGCCGAATCCAAGGGTGAGGGCAACTTCGTCACCGAAGTCTCGATGGACGAGGTCGACAGCGCGCAGACGCCCCAGGAACTGCATTACATCCTCAAGGAACTTGCCGCGGAAGGCGTTCCGGTCCAGACCATAGCGCCCAAGTTCACCGGCCGCTTCAACAAGGGGGTGGACTACAGGGGCGACCTTGCGCTCTTCGAGAAGGAGTTCGAGGAGGACCTCAGGGTGATCGACGTCTGCGTGAGGGAATACGGCCTGCCGGCCAACCTCAAGCTCTCCATACATTCAGGCAGCGACAAGTTCTCCATCTACCCCATAATGGGCCGCCTGATACGCAAGTATGACAAGGGCATACATATCAAGACCGCCGGGACCACCTGGCTCGAGGAGATAATAGGTCTGTCAGTGGCGGATGACAAGGCGCTGGACCTTGCAAAGAGGATTTATGTCCGGGCCCTCGGACGTATGGACGAACTGAAAGTCCCCTATGCCACCGTCATAGACATAGACGTCGATGAACTGCCGTCGGCTGAGGAGGTTGCATCCTGGGACTGCGACACGTTCGCCCGCACCCTGCGTCACGACCAGTCAGACCCTCTCTACAATCCATCGTTCAGACAGCTTATGCACGTCAGCTACAAGGTGGCCGCCGAGATGGGTGACGAGTACTACCCCGCCCTTGAACGCAACGCCGAGGTCATCGGCAGACAGATCAGCGACAACCTCGGCATCAGGCACATCAAAAGGCTTTTCGAATAGCAGGCCGTTTTGCGGCCCCCGCGCTACACACCTCCGAAGGCGCTGTAGCCGCCGTCCACAGGTATTATCACGCCCGTGACGAACGACGAAATGTCGCTCAGCAGATAGAGCATCGTACCCACGAGATCTTCGGGCTGCCCGAACTTGTGGGTCGGTGTGCTTGCTATGATCTTCTTTCCACGGGGCTTGAGCTCCCCTGTCCCCTCCTCCGTGAGGAGGAAACGGTTCTGGTCCGTAAGGAAGAAGCCGGGGGCTATGGCGTTGCAGCGTATGCCCAGCCGGGCCACGTGAACGGCATACCACTGGGTGAAATTGTTTATCGAGCCCTTGGCTGCGGAATATGCCGGAATCTTGGTCAGGGGGCGTATCGAATTCATCGAGGAGATGTTCAGCACCACGCCCTTGCGCTTTTCTATCATATCGGTGGTGAAGACCATCGTCGCGAGCAGGGTACCCTTGAAATTGAGGTCATAGACAAACTGGAAGCCTTCCATATCGAGGCCGTAGAAACTCTGCGAGAGGTCTGTGTCGGCGTCCATCTGCTCCACGGCGCAGGTGGCCTTGGGGGAATTGCCTCCGGCGCAGTTTATCAGGATGTCTATCTTTCCAAGCTTTTCGTGTATGAGTTCACGGGCAGCCTCAAGAGCGGCCTTGTCGAGGGTACTGGCGGATATGCCTATGCATTTCACGCCGAATTCACGGGCGAGGGCTTCGCCCTTGGCAGGATTGTCCTTGCTGCGGCTTATCACGGCCACATTGACGCCGGCCTGCGCCAGAGAGCGTGTAAGTGCAGTTCCGATCACTCCGAAACCGCCGGTTATGACGCAGTTGCGACCTTTCAGGTCTTCAAATGAGAGGTTCATATCTAAAGTCATTCGTTGCTGATGAAAGGGGGCCAGCTGACGGGGGCCTCCACATAGATTTCCTCCTTGCGGGTGGGATGGACCAGACGCACGGAGCGGGAATGAAGGTTGATGCCGCCGTCGCGGTTGGAACGCGGTGAGCCGTACTTGAGGTCTCCGCGTATCGGGCATCCTATGGCGGAAAGCTGTGCGCGTATCTGATGGTGGCGTCCGGTAAGGAGTTCCACCTCAACCAGATGGTAGCGGTCGAAGTCCTGTATGACCTTGTAGCGCAATATGGCCTTCTTGGCGTCATCGCGGGGGGAGTCATGGCAGAAAGACTTGTTCTGCTTCTCGTTGCGGACTATCCAGTGCGTCAGTTCGCCTTCGGAGGGTTCGGGGCGGTTGCAGGTCAGTGCCCAGTAGGTCTTGTGGACATCCCCGTTCCGGAACGATTCGTTCAGCCGCTCCAGACATTTGGACGTCTTTGCAAAAACGGCGATGCCGCTGACGGGTCTGTCAAGGCGGTGGGGTACGCCCATAAAGACGTGCCCCGGTTTGCCGTCGCGCTGCGCGACGAATGCCTTGAGAGTCTCGCTCAGCGGCTCGTCACCTGTCTTGTCCCCCTGGACTATCTCCCCGACCCTCTTGTTGATGATCAGGATGTGATTGTCCTCATAGAGTATGCGCGACGCAATGTCGTCATACTGCTCTTGGGAAAGCTCAGGATAGACCATACTACACTTCCTCGAAATCGGCGTCAGTCACTTCGGGACCGTCGTTATGGCCGCCCTGACCGGCTGCTGAGCCATTGAAGTCCTGACCGGCGTTATAGGTCTGGCCGGGGTTCGGGCCCTGCTGCTGAGCGGCGCGGGCCATATCTTCGGAAGCGGCTCTCCATGCGTTGTTGAGAGCCTCGGTGGCGCTGTCTATGCCGGCTAAGTTCTGGCTCTTGTGAGCCTCCTTGAGCTGGTTGAGAGCAGTCTCGATGGCGCCCTTCTTGTCAGCGGGAATCTTGTCGCCGTAGTCCTTGATATTCTTTTCGCTCTGGAAAATCATCGCATCGGCTCCGTTGATCTTGTCGATGCGCTCCTTCTCAGCCTTGTCAGCGGCCTCGTTGGCCTTGGCCTCGTCACGCATACGCTTGATTTCGTCCTCGCTCAGGCCGGAAGAAGCCTCGATGCGTATCTTCTGTTCCTTGCCGGTGGCCTTGTCCTTTGCGGACACGTTGAGGATGCCGTTGGCGTCTATGTCGAAGGTGACTTCGATCTGAGGCACGCCGCGGGGTGCGGGAGTGATGCCGTCGAGATGGAAATTGCCTATCGTCTTGTTGTCGCGGGCCATAGGACGTTCGCCCTGAAGCACGTGGATCTCAACTGAAGGCTGGTTGTCGGCCGCGGTGGAGAACACTTCGCTCTTCTTGGTGGGGATGGTGGTGTTCGCGTCGATGAGCTTGGTCATCACGCCGCCGAGAGTCTCGATGCCGAGTGACAGGGGGGTGACGTCGAGCAGAAGCACGTCAGTCACGTCGCCTGCGAGGACACCGCCCTGGATAGATGCGCCCACTGCAACCACTTCATCGGGGTTGACGCCCTTGTTGGGGGCCTTGCCGAAGAATTTCTCAACTATCTGCTGAACGGCGGGGATACGGGTCGAACCGCCCACGAGCAGGACTTCGTCAATGTCGGAAGCGCTCATTCCGGCATCGGAGAGAGCCTTGCGGCAGGGTGCGATGGTGGCCTGGATGAGGCTGTCGGCAAGCTGTTCGAACTTGGCGCGTGTGAGAGTCTTGACGAGGTGTTTGGGAACGCCGTCGACAGGCATTATGTAGGGGAGGTTGATCTCTGATGAGGTCTGGCTTGAAAGTTCTATCTTGGCCTTCTCAGCCGCCTCCTTGAGACGCTGGAGAGCCATTGCATCCTTCTTGAGGTCGATGCCGCCGTTCTCCTGAGCGAATTCCTGCGCAAGCCAGTCGATGATGACCTGGTCGAAGTCGTCGCCGCCGAGGTGGGTGTCACCGTTGGTGGACTTCACTTCGAACACACCGTCACCGAGTTCGAGGATGGAGATATCGAAGGTGCCGCCGCCGAGGTCGAAGACAGCCACTTTCATATCCTTGTTCTTCTTGTCGAGACCGTATGCAAGGGCGGCCGCGGTGGGTTCGTTGATGATGCGCTTGACCTTGAGGCCGGCAATCTCGCCGGCTTCCTTGGTAGCCTGGCGCTGTGAGTCGGAGAAGTAGGCGGGAACCGTGATGACAGCCTCGGTCACTTCCTGGCCCAGATAGTCCTCGGCGGTCTTCTTCATCTTCTGGAGAACGATTGCCGAAATCTCCTGGGGAGAATAGAGACGGCCGTCGATGTTCACGCGGGGAGTGTTGTTGGCGCCGCGCTCAACCTTGTAGGGCACGCGCTCGGCTTCCTTCTGAACGCGGTCAAAGGTTTCGCCCATAAATCTCTTTATGGAGAATATTGTCTTGAAAGGGTTGGTGACAGCCTGGCGCTTTGCGGGGTCTCCTATCTTGCGTTCACCGCCTTCGGTGAAAGCCACTACTGAAGGAGTGGTCCTCTTGCCTTCGCTGTTGATGATCACTGAAGGTTCATTACCTTCCATTACGGCCACGCAGGAGTTGGTGGTTCCGAGGTCAATACCGATAATTTTTCCCATAATATTTAATTTTGATTGTTTTCTGTAAAAAATGTCAACGCCACACTGTCCAGCCAACATTATGCCAACCCCCAATTACTGACAATGTGTCACATTTTCGCGTCGGATCACCTGTCCTGACGTGACAGAAAGCACTCTACGGTATTGCCCATAAGCATAGCGACGGTCATAGGGCCGACACCTCCCGGAACGGGCGTGATGAAGGATGCGACCTCCGATACGCCGCTGAAGTCCACGTCGCCGCACAGGCGGCCTTCATCGTCGCGGTTCATTCCCACGTCGATGACAAGCGCGCCGCTCTTCACCATATCGGCAGTGACAAGGTTGCGGCGGCCGGCTGCCACCACCAGTATGTCGGCCAGAAGCGTGACCGACTTGAGGTCAGAGGTGCGGGAATGAGCCATAATCACCGTGGCGTTGGCATCCAGAAGGAGTTTGGCCACAGGCTTGCCCACTATGTTGCTGCGGCCCACCACCACAGCCACCTTTCCGTTGGGGTCGGTCCCTGTGGAGCGGATGAGTTCCATCACGCCTTTCGGAGTGCAGGGCACGATGCATCTGCCACCTGTCCACAGACGTCCGGCATTGAGCACGTGGAAGCCGTCCACATCCTTCTCACGGGCGATGGCGTCGATGACCGCCGCCTCGTCGATATGCTTTGGCAGGGGAAGCTGCACGAGTATGCCGTCCACCGAGTCATCGGCGTTGAGGGAGGCGATCACCGAAAGCAGTTCCTCCCGGGACACATCCTCAGGCAGAGCCACCTTGCGCGACTCGATTCCCGTATATTCCGCGGCGAGTATCTTGTTGCGGACATAAACCTTGCTGGCAGGGTTGTCCCCCACGATTATGACACACAGGCAGGGCCTGCGGCCGTAACGGGATGAAATTTCCTCCACCTTTGCCCTCACGCTGTCCTTGTATGCGGCGCTGATGGCCTTTCCGTCAATTATTGCTGTCATATTCCAAAGATTTGTTTGCTATGTCGTGACGATAGAAAAGGTTGTCACATCTTATTCTGCCGATTTCCGAATAGACCTTCGCGCGGGCGGAGGCCGTGTCGATTCCGCCGCCGACCACCATCAGCACGCGTCCTCCGGATGTCACCGTCTGTCCATCGCGCACGGCAGTGCCCATATGGTAGACCTTGGCATCCAGTCCTTCAAGGCCTTCTATGGGGAAGCCCTTCTGATAACTTCCCGGATAGCCCTTTGATGCGAGAACCACACCGAGCGTCATAGCATCGGCCCAGCGGAGGTCATCGACAGGCCTGCCCGAGGCTATGGCATCGAACACTGCGAATGCATCGCTCTGCAACAGAGGCAGCACCACTTCAGTCTCAGGGTCGCCGAAGCGGGCGTTGAACTCTATGACCTTCACGCCGTCGGGAGTCTTGACAAGTCCTCCGTAGAGCACGCCCGAAAGGGGACATCCCCTGTCCGCCATAGCAGCGGCGGCGGGCTTCATAATCCTTTCGACAGCGAAGAGTTCATCTTCGGGGCTTATGAAGGGAAGGTGCGTATATGCGCCCATTCCTCCCGTATTGGGCCCCCTGTCACCGTCGAAGGCACGTTTGTGGTCCTGTGAGACGGGCATAGGATATACTCTCGTGCCGTCGACGAAGCACATAAACGAGAATTCGGGGCCGGACAGATAGTCCTCCACTATCACCTTCGCATAGCCGAAACGGCAGTCGAGGAGCATATCCTTCAGGGCGGCGTCGGCCTCGGCCGGGTCGGCTGCAACCACGACCCCCTTGCCCGCAGCAAGACCGTCATATTTTATGACGGCAGGGAAAGGGCGGGAGGAGACGTAATCCAGGGCATCCTGATAGGAGGTGAAAGTGCGGTAGGCGGCAGTGGGGATACCGTTTTCCAGCATCAGCGCCTTGGCGAACTCCTTTGAGCTCTCTATGCGCGTTGCGGCGGCGCTGTGGCCGAAGACCTTCATCCCGGCGGCGCGGAAACTGTCGGTCAGTCCGGCTGCAAGGGCGGCTTCAGGGCCAACCACGGTGAGATCCACGCCATTCGAGGAGGCGAATTCGAGCAGGGCCTTCACATCGGTGTCCGCGACGGGTACGTTCACGGCCTGCTGACCTGTGCCGGCATTGCCCGGCGCACAATATATCCTCCCCACCTGAGGGGACTGGGCAAGGGCGTCCACGATTGCATGTTCACGGCCGCCTCCGCCGACAACCAGTACGGTCTTCTTTCCGCTTTCCATATGCTTAGAATCTGTTTTGAAATGGTTCACGAAAATTATTATAGGTTATTTTTCAGTAGATTTTTTGATGATTTGAAGGAGCAACGGGGTTCCGTTGTGACTGAAAAGCAGCGAAAAATATGCGAAAAAGAAACATAAGTATTGAAG
>JAZRYW010000026.1:0-3008 GCA_045600965.1 Bacteroidales bacterium
CTCCCCGACCAGCGGATACAACACCTTCTCCGTGTCAGTTTCGGGTAAAACGATATCTTCCGCCTTCAACTCGGGCTCCGGAAGAGCCTTGCGGTCTATCTTCCCTCCGGGGGTCATAGGCATCTCGTCCAGCTGCATGAACACGTCCGGAACCATATAGTCCGTAAGGGTCTCGGACACGTATGTCTTCAAGGCTTCGGGGCTCAACTGTCCGCTGACGGTGTAGTACAGCACAAGGGTCTGCACGCCGCCGGCGGTCTTCACCTCCGCCGCGGCCTGCACCACCAGCGGATGGCTGGCCGCACGGCTCTCAATCTCACCGAGTTCGATGCGGAAACCGCGCAGCTTCACCTGCGTGTCGATACGTCCCAGATACAGCAGGTTACCGTTTTCATCATAGCGCACGAGGTCACCTGTGCGGTACCGTCCACCGTTGAACTTCTCCCGGGTCTGCTCCTCCCGGTTCCAGTATCCGCCACCCAGCTGCACGCCCTCCATCACAAGCTCTCCGGCTACACCCTGCGGGAGGATGTTTCCGTATCTGTCGCACACGTAGCCCGTGCTGTTAGGTACGGGACGGCCGATAGGAATGTCCGTCTCGTCTCCGCGCACTTCGTATGTCGTACTGGCAGCCGTGAACTCGGTAGGGCCATAGGCGTTGATCACACGTATGCCCGTCTTCCGCACGGGAAGCATCTTCTCGCCGCCGAGCATCATATATTCCAACGGCAGGTCAAAGCCGTTCAGAAGGGCCATTCCCACCTGTGTGGTCACCAGCATTCCTGTAATCTTGTTGTCGCGGATATATGCGGCGATGCCGTCGAGGTCCCGTCTCAGTGACTCGCTCAGGATGTGGACCTGGGAGCCCACCGCAAGCAGGAAGTGCATGTCGAAGATGGACGCGTCGAAGTAGAATGAGGCGTGTACCAGATGTCTGGTGCCCGGCCCCTGATGCAGCATAGCGTTGTTCCACGCTATGAAGGCACGCAGTCCCTTGTGTAGAATGACAGCTCCCTTCGGCTTGCCCGTCGTCCCTGACGTGTATATCATATATGCGCGGCCGTCCGGACGCGACAGATTGAGGGACGGCTCCTCAGCTGTGTCACTGGAAAGGGCCGTACGCAGGGTCTCCTCGTCGATGACCACCTTCGCTCCGCTGTCCTCTATCATGAAGCGGCGCCTGTCCTCGGGGTAGTCCCTGTCTACAGGAACATAGGCCGCGCCTATGCGCTGTACGGCCAGCACGCTCACCACGAACTCCTTGATGCGGGGGAGCATAATGCAGACGAAGTCGCCCTCGGCCACGCCCTGACGGCGCAGCCAGGAGCCCAGACGCTGCGATGACTCGCTCAGCTCTCCGTAGCTGATGCTGCCCGTGGCGTCCACCACGGCCGTGGCTGACGGCTGCGATGCGGCCTGAGCCAGTACCATATCCACGAAGGTCTCCTCAGTATTGTAGGGCAGAACGGAGCCTCGGCAGAAACTGATTGCATCTTCGCGAGAAAAAGTACGCGCAAGATTGTTGACCGCCTTTTCCGGATTCATGGCCATATTCTCCAGAATGGTGGCGAAAAGATCCAGCACACCCTTCATCTGACGAGCAGAAAACAGGGTTTTATCATATTTCAGGTCGATGCTTAATTTATCGTCCGAGAGAAGGAACGTGGCGGCCACTTCATTGACGTTCTCCTCTTTGATGAATGCCGGTTTGATTCCCAAAGGATTGTCTGCATTTGCAGATGTTCCATTGGATTCAATAAAGTTCTGGAATGTGATGATAGACTGGAACAGATTGTTGCCCAACGGTGTAAGCTTCAGGATTTCCGACAATGAGCAATAGTCATACTCATTGCTTTCCGCACTCTGCTTCTGCATTGAGTGAAGCATCTGCCGCACTGTCATATCCTTGCCCTGCCGCACACGGACGGGAACGGAGTTTATGAATGCTCCCATTACCTTGCTCATATCTTCGGATACATTGTCGCGTCCGGAAACGACCTTGAGGAATACCGCGTCTTCCTGACGCGAATACGTCTGAAGAGTCAGGCCCCAGGCCAGTTCCAAAGCATTGCTGAGCGTAACATCCTCTTCGGAGCATATCTTGCGCAGTCTGGAAATCACATCTTCCCGTATGTCATACAGCGACATAGCCTCTTCCTCTGCCGTCACCTTTCCATACGAAGGAATGGCGCTCTTTGTATCATAGCCATCCAACAGCCCCTTCCAATAATCCAGTCCTTTGATGCGGTCCTTCTTCTCCAGCATTCGAACATATCGCTCGAACTTACCATCGGTATTTTCGCCCTTTAGCATAATTTCAGGAGAAGACAGATGCATCTCACAGGCCAGAATCCTGAGCAAATCTCCGAAATACAGTTGAGAACTCCATCCATCTGTAATCAGGTGGTGGATGGATATGAACAGGAAACATCCTCCATCTGAACGTCTTGCACAGCTTACGTTCAGCAGCGGATTATGCTGCAAATCATTAAATATCGTGGAAATCAGTTCTTTGCGGAACTCGCGGATAGAATTTTCCAGATCCGTGCGTTCGCTCCAGTCAAGCATCGTGCATCCCATACGGCGCCCCTTGACAACAGCCTGCCTGTATGTAGAAACTCCCTGATATATGATGGATGTTCTCAGAGTTTCGTATTTCGCGGCAAGCTTTTCAAGGGCACTGCTCAATTGGCTTTCTGAAGGACAATGGCCCATTGAATAGACATTGACAAGACGATAAGCCCAGTCGTCAGGATGACTCAGATGATGCATAAGCATACCTTGCTGCATAGGAGTCAAAGGATATATTCTTTGCAAGGACTCTCCGTGGGCCTCGAAATCCGCTTCAACAGCCTGGAATTCGGCATCGCTCCACAAAGTCTCGCCAAGGTCGGATGCGGTCTGCTCCGGCTTTGACAATTGTAGGCAATGGGCAACAATATCATTGAGTTCGTTCTTGACGTCATCTGCAAACTGTTGCATTCTGGCATGGCTCCAAACTCGCGGAT
>JAZRYW010000027.1:0-50854 GCA_045600965.1 Bacteroidales bacterium
ACATCAATCAAGTACCGCATTGACGTTGCCATGAGCGGCCGCCTGGGGATGGAAATCCAGCCAAAGAACATGACCGAGCAGGAGAAGGATATCTGCCGCAAGGCCATAGCCGAGTACAAGCAGATCCGCCCCATCGTACAGTTCGGAGACATCTACCGTCTGGTATCACCCTATGATGACCACGGGTTCGCATCCATGATGCACGTGGCAACGGACAAGAGCGCCGCAGTATTCTACTGGTGGAAGATTGCCAACTTCCAGGACGAGCACTTCGCCCGCGTGCAGATGAAGGGCCTGGACCCCGACCGCATGTACAAGGTCCGCGAACTTGACCGCATAGACTTCCGCCCGCTCCGCTACGAAGGCATGAGCTTCAGCGGCAGGTTCCTTATGGAGAACGGCCTGGAGATCCCTTCAACCAACATGGCCCCGTCAGAACTTACCGGAGACTGGTCAAGCCGCGTACTTTATCTAGAAGCAGAATAGAACATGAAACGAACACTGATTATTTCCCTTATACTCTGCGCCTCATTATCAATGGGCGCAACAACGCCGCTGTGGCTCCGTGATGTCAAGATTTCCCCCGACGGTTCCAAGATAGCATTCTGCTACAAGGGAGACATCTGGTCCGTTCCCACAGCCGGAGGCACCGCCACCAGGCTCACCTCCCAAGGCAGTTACGAGGCCAACCCCATCTGGAGCCCAGACGGGACTAAGATTGCCTTTGCAAGCGACCGCAACGGCGGACTTGACGTCTATGTGATGCCCTCGGAAGGTGGCAGCGCAACGCGACTCACCTTCAACTCAGCATCCGAGATTCCCTCCGCATTCACACCTGACGGCAGCAAGGTGCTGTTCAGCGCGTCCATTCAGGATCCGGCAGAGAGCGCACTCTTCCCCACCGCTTCCCTCACGGAGGTTTATGCAGTGCCCGTGACAGGCGGAAAATCAGTGCAGATGCTGGCCACTCCCGCGGAGATGATCAGCTACAGCCCCAAGGGCGACTTCTTCCTGTATCAGGACCGCAAGGGTGGCGAGGACGAGTGGCGCAAGCACCACACCTCCTCAATCACCCGCGACATCTGGCGCTACGACGTGAAATCCGGCAAACATACCAACCTTACCGACCGTGCCGGAGAGGACCGCAATCCGGTCCTGGCTCCGGACGGGAAGTCATTCTATTTCCTCAGCGAGCCCCAGGGCGGAACCATGAACGTATGGTCAAAGCCGCTCGGCAAGGGTGCAATGACCCAGGTGACGAGATTTGACACCCATCCCGTACGATTCCTTTCCATGGGCGGCGGGCTTCTCTGCTTCACATGGGACGGCGAGATATATACGATGAAGCCCGGTGGCTCCCCCGTCAAGCTTGCAGTGGACCTTACCCTTGACGAGGAGAACAAGCCCGAGCTCATGAAACTCACATCCGGCGCAAGCGGGGCATCCGTAAGCCCGGACGGCAAGCAGGTCGCTTTCACCGTCCGCGGAGAGGTTTATGTAACCTCCGTGGAGTATGGTACGACCAAACAGATCACCCATACTGCCGCGGCTGAGCGCAATGTCTCCTTCGGCCGCGACAACCGCACCATTGCATACGCCAGCGAGAGATACGGCATATCCCAGCTCTACCTTGCAAAGATTGGCCGAAAGGAGGATCCCAACTTCCCCAACGCCACAACGATCATTGAGGAGCAGCTTCTTCCCGACCTCTCCATAGAGCGCAGCCACCCCACCTTCTCCCCTGACGGAAAGGAACTTGCATTCATCCAGGACCGCATCAAGCTCATGGTCGTGAACCTCGAGACCAAGGCCGTGCGCCAGGTTACGGACGGCAGCAAATGGTACAGCCAGTCCGGAGGCTTCGACTATGTCTGGAGCCCGGACGGCAAGTGGTTCGTGATTGAATATACCGCCAATGGCCATGAGCCCTACAACGACCTTGGCCTGGTAAGTTCCAACGGAGGAGAGATCACCAACCTCACTGAGAGCGGATACATGTCCGGCGCACCCCGCTGGGTGCTGGACGGCAACGCAATACTCTTCGAGAGCGAGATCTACGGTCTGCGCGCACACGCATCATGGGGTTCACAGGAAGACGTGTTCCTCTGCTTCGTGAACCAGGACGCATACGACAGGTACCGTCTTTCAAAGGAAGACTACGAACTCCTCAAGGAAATAGAGAAGAAAGCCGAGAAGAAAGACAAGAAAGATGCAAAGCCCAAGGATATCGAAGTTGAACTGGAAGGCATCCAGGACCGTATCGTACGCCTTACACCCAACAGCAGCAGCCTTGGCGATGCAATAGTCAGCAACGACGGCGAGAGCCTCTATTATCTCTCCTCATTCGAAGGCGGAATGGACCTCTGGAAGATGGACCTCCGCAAGCACGAGACCAAACTGCTCACCAAGGACGCAGGCAGCGGCCGGTTCCAGACAGACAGCACCGGAAAGACCATATTCCTTCTTGGAAGCAGGATGAAGAAGATGGACGGAGACAAGTTCAAGCCCATCAGCTACACCGCAGAACTCAAGCTTGACCATGCGGCCGAGCGCGAATATATGTTCAACTACGTTTACCGCGAGGAGCAGAAACTCTTCTATACCGCCGACATGCACGGAGTTGACTGGGACGCAATGACTGCAGCATACAGAAAGTTCCTCCCCCATATCTCCAACAACTATGACTTTGCAGAGCTGCTGAGCGAGTGGCTGGGAGAACTTAACGTGTCACATACCGGCGGTCGATATTCAGCACGCGGCGCGGCTGAAAGGACCGCTTCCCTGGGTCTGCTGTTCGACCTCAAGTACACAGGTGCCGGGCTCAAGGTTGCAGAGGTTGTGAAAGGCGGTCCATTTGACCACGCAGGTCTCAAGCTCAAGGCAGGAGACGTCATCACCCACATCAACGGCAACGAGATCACCCCGGAGCAGGACATCAGCATTCTCCTGATGGGTCAGGAGGGCAAGAAGACCCTCGTGAGCATAAAGGGAGGGGAAGATGCCGTGGTGCTCCCCATAAGCACATCCGCCATGAACAGCCTCATGTACGACCGCTGGATCAAGCAGCGTGCGGCAGACGTTGAGAAATGGTCAGGCGGACGTCTTGGATACGTTCACATCAAGCAGATGAATGACGGCAGTTTCCGCCCCGTATATTCAGACGTGATGGGCAAGTATTACAAGTGCGACGGCATAGTGATAGATACACGCTTCAACGGAGGCGGTCGCATGCACGAGGACATAGAGGTCCTCTTCAGCGGCGAGAAATACCTCACTCAGGTGATCCGCGGCCGCGAGAGCTGTGACATGCCAAGCCGCCGCTGGAACAAGCCCAGCATCATGCTCCAGTGTGAGGCCAATTACAGCAATGCCCACGGCACGCCATGGGTTTACAGCCACCAGAAGATAGGAAAACTCGTGGGCACTCCGGTTCCCGGAACGATGACGAGCGTGAACTGGGTCACCATGCAGGATCCCTCCATGGTATTCGGCATCCCCGTGATCGGCTACCGCACCGAGGAGGGCAACTACCTTGAAGGCACCCAGCTCGAACCCGACATCTATGTCCTGAACTCCCCTGAAACGGTTATAAAGGGAGAAGACACCCAGCTGCGCACCGCAGTTGAATGTCTTCTCAAGGAGATCGACGGGAGATAAGGGCTAACGGCCCTTGTACATGTTCTCGTAATATTTTTCGTACTCTCCGCTGGTTACGTTGTCCATCCAGTCCTGGTTGTCAAGATACCAGCGCACCGTCCTCTCTATGCCCTCCTCGAACTGCAGGCTCGGTTCCCATCCGAGTTCCTTCTGGAGTTTGGAGGAGTCTATCGCGTAGCGCAGATCGTGCCCCGCCCTGTCGGTGACATAGGTGACAAGGTCGTCATCCGCGCCTTCCGGCCTGCCGAGGATGCGGTCCACGGTGCGTATCAGCACGTGTATGATGTCGATGTTCTTCCATTCGTTGAAGCCGCCGATGTTGTACGTCTCGCCCGTCTTTCCCTTATGGAAGATCAGGTCGATGGCACGGGCGTGGTCCTCGACGAAAAGCCAGTCGCGGACATTCTCGCCACGGCCGTACACGGGGAGTGGCTTCCTGTGGCGTATGTTGTTGATGAAGAGCGGTATCAGCTTTTCGGGAAACTGATATGGCCCGTAGTTGTTCGAGCAGTTGGTCACGATGACCGGCATACCGTAGGTATCGTGGAAAGACCTTACGAAATGGTCTGAGGAGGCCTTGGCCGCGCTGTACGGGCTGTGAGGCTGGTACTTGAGGTCCTCTGTGAAGAACTGCTCCCCGTATGCGAGATGATGGGTGCCGCTCGAAGCCGTTGTGGAGAAGGGAGGCTTTATCCCGTCGGGATGTGTCATACGGAGCGCACCGTAAACCTCATCAGTGGAGATGTGGTAGAACATCTTGCCTTCATACTTTCCGGGAAGCGACTCCCAATATATCCTTGCGGCCTGAAGCAGCGAAAGGGTGCCCATAACATTGGTCCTGGCGAAAGTGAAGGGATCCTTTATGCTGCGGTCGACGTGGGTCTCGGCGGCAAGGTGAATGATACCGTCGACGCGCTCCTCCTCCATAAGCGCGAGCACACCGTCGAAATCACAGATGTCCATCTTCACGAAACGGTAGTTCGGCCTGTCCTCGATGTCCTTGAGATTCGCCAGATTGCCGGCATAGGTGAGCTTGTCGAGGTTGATTATCCTGTACTGGGGATATCTGTTCACCATAAGGCGCACGACGTGGCTTCCTATGAAGCCGGCGCCTCCTGTAATGATTATGCTTCTTTTCATATGCGGTCCTCTGCGTCCCCGGTATCATCTGCGATACGGAGAAGATACTGTCCATACTGGTTCCTTGCCATAGGGGCGGCCACTTCACGCAGCTTTTCCACTGAAAGCCAGCCCTGACGATATCCGATTGCCTCCAGACAGGCCACTTTCAGGCCCTGGCGCTTCTCGATGACCTCGACGAACACGGAGGCTTCCGAAAGAGAGTCGTGGGTGCCCGTGTCAAGCCAGGCGAATCCTCTGCCGAACACTCGCACCTTGAGAGTACCTTCATTGAGAAAGCTCTGGTTCACTGCCGTGATTTCAAGTTCACCCCTCGCGCTGGGTTTGATGCTTCGGGCAACCTGCACCACCTTGTTGGGATAAAAATAAAGCCCTACCACGGCGTAGTTGCTTCTGGGGTGCTGAGGCTTCTCCTCTATCGAAAGGCAGTTGCCGTCCTTGTCGAATTCGGCCACGCCATAACGTTCGGGATCACTCACACGGTATCCGAAGACTGTGGCAAGAGACCTTTCCTCGGCATCCATCACCGCATCCTTGAGCAAAGGGACGAAACCGTTGCCGTGGAAGATGTTGTCACCGAGAACCAGGCAGACGCTGTCATTTCCGATGAATTCCTCTCCGATAATGAAAGCCTGGGCAAGTCCGTCCGGACTGGGCTGTTCGGCATATGAGAACCTTACGCCGAAATCGCTCCCATCCCCCAGAAGCCTTTTGAATGAAGGCAGGTCCTGCGGAGTGCTGATTATCAGGATATCTCTGATTCCGGCAAGCATAAGCGCGCTGATGGGATAATATACCATCGGCTTGTCATATATCGGAAGAAGCTGCTTGCTGACTCCTTTGGTTATGGGGAACAGCCGTGTGCCGGAACCACCGGCCAATACGATTCCTTTCATAAAGGTTTAATTTGACACACAAATTTAGCTATTTTCTTTTAGGGAATGATGAAAAAATAAGTTGGTAAAAAATTTATGAAGGATTGTTTATGGATTTTGAATGCGAAATGAAGGAGCGTAGCGGGCTACGTGACTGAATGACAAATTCAAAAGACGAAACAAGACTCATAAAGATTACCAAGTTATTTTTTAAGAATGACTAGAAATAGTTAACTTTGCAGTTCAATTGAGAAAAACTGAAATATGAACAGAAAGAACATCATCATCTGCACTCTTGCCATATTATCGGCAGCCGGATGCCTTCCTAAAGAGGAAAACAATCTGCAGTATGTAATTTCAACCGTCACCGTAAAGCCTATGGACAACGGGCAGTGCTATTTCAAGTCCACCGACAGCACGGCGCTGGTTGCCGCCAACTACTCGAAGTACCCGTTCGACAGCAGCCCCGAGAAAAGGGTTGTCATTTCATATACGACCGATTTCACGCCATCGAAGGCCGCAATCCCCGGTTTCCACCGCACCTATGACATAAATCTGCTTGAAATGGACACCCTATACACAAAGCGGCCTGTCGTAAGCCTTGGAAGCGCGGAAGAGGATGACAAGGCATTCGGGAACGATCCTCTGAGCATTTATTTTGACGGAGTATTCCCTCCCACTTCGCTCGAGGACGGATATCTGACCATTTCCTTCTCATTCCTTCTCACAGGTTTGATTGCACACGAGGTCAACCTTGTCACAGGCGTCAATCCTGAAGACCCCTATGAAGTGGAGTTCCGCCACAATGCTTACGGCGACCTCAACTACTCCCAGGTACCCAACACAATCACATTCCCCCTCCAGATGCTTCCGGACACTGAAGGCAAGACGGTGGACATCACCCTTAAATGGAACAGTTTCGTGACGGGAAAGACGGAAAGCGTAAAGTTCCCCTACCGTTCACGTACAGACTGGCCGGTTCAATAATACCTGACTGTCTCCCCTGTCAGTTCGGAAAGAAGATTGTTGGCCATACGGCTTGCCCCGAATCTGAAGTAGCGGCGGTCGAGCCATTCCCGGCCCAGTATCCCATCGACGATGGACCAGTACAGAACGGCGTCATCGGCTGACGAAATCCCGCCGGCGGGCTTGAATCCGACGCGGCGGCCGGTAACCTCAAAGTATCTGGAAATACATCTGCACATTATGACCGCAGCGGAAGGAGTGGCGGCTGGAGAAACCTTGCCTGTCGACGTCTTTATGAAATCTGCTCCTGCTTCCATAGCCAGGAAGGAGGCTTCGGCGATCTGTTCCGGGGTCAGTGTCCCTGTCTCGAGTATGACTTTCAGGACCGCATCAGGATTTATGCTCCTGACGGCCAGGCCTGTCTCCGATATCTCGCGAGATGCCTCATCGCAGGCTCCGGCAAGAAAGGCGTTCTGAGCCAGTACGATATCCACTTCATCGGCTCCGTCACGGACAGCCATGGCGCATTCGAGTTTCTTGACTTCCGGGAAACTCTGTGATGCGGGGAAACAGCCGCCTACAACGGTCACATGAACCTCCTCAGAGGACTTGAGCCGGGCAACGGTGGACGCGAAATTGGGATATACGCAAATTGATGCGGGGAGTGGAAGATCGGGGTATTCGGATTTGAATGAATTGACCTTCTCCACCATCGAGGATATTTTCCCTGTCGTATCGGAGACATTGAGGGATGTGAGGTCAATCATCCCGAGACAGGCTGACAGCACTTCCCTGTTGCGGTATTCCGAAAGGATGGATCTTCTTCCTTCGATATAAGTTTCAATTTCGTTCGCCTCCGGTTTGTAACCGTATTTTTCGCATAGTGTCATATCGGTGGATTCAAGAAATTGTCATAATTCAGATGCCTGCCTTCCGGCCTGGCGGCCGCGGCGCGCCTTGAGCGTGTCGACAGCGCCTGCAGGCAGGGCGTCATCGCTGATACGGACTGCTTTTTGCAGAACCGGCAGAGTGTCTGTGCCTTCAATGGCGGCTATCCCCGCTTCCGTTTCGTGAGCCACGTCAGGGTTGAAGGACCTCGCGGCCATAAGTGAGTCCATAAAGCGTATGATGAACGAACGGTCGAATGCGGGCACGCTGTCCATCGCAAACATAGGGTTGAATCCGGCGCTTCTGAAAAGCGTTCCGAGCGACGCGGCGCTGTTCTGCGAGTCTATGAGCCTCTGGGCATCCGCTTCCCTGCCCTCGTATTTCTTCAACATATCGCTGAACATCTGTGCCAGTTCCTTCGAGCTTGCGGTATATTCATCGAAGGAGGCGATGAACTGTTCGACGGTGTAGCCCCTTCGCTCTATGAATTCCTGATAAACACACAGAGAGTCAGCCATTATCCTGAGACTGGGACAGCTTTCGACATACTGGTCCACCAGATAGAGTTCATCAAGAAGGCTGGAGAATTCGGCCATAGGGATGACATCCGCTTTATCATCCACGCAGGATTGGGTCAACGCCGTCATTGCAAGGGCCAATAGTAGTGTCGCTGCTCGTTTCATATCGCAAATTTAGGAACTATTTCATCATCAATGCAATTTTAGTTATTTTTGTGGATTATGAGAAGAAGGAACAACACAAGACGGAGCATCGACATCCGTGTACAGGCAATTATTATGCTGTGCATAACGATTGTATCCGCCATAGTGACCCTGCGCCATCCCTTGCCTGTCATACACCCGTCGAGGTACATACTCTTCAGTTCATTCTTCGAATCGGCGTCTTATACCCATCCGGGTGCATCTTCCGTCGAGCTCGGCATTCTGATGACCATACTTATCAGCCTGAGCCTCTATTTCGTGGCAGGGCGTGTCATCCAGGACAATATGAAGGTCGTGGTGCTTCCGTTCCTCTATCCGATGATCTGCTCGTTCTCCCCCTACCTGCTGTGTTTCAACCAGTTCCACATAGTCACGCTGCTGACGGTATGGTCGCTTTACCTGGTAATCTCATTCAGGATGGACGAGCACAATCTTGGGGAACTGTTCTTCTCGCTTTTCCTGGTCTCCGCTTCATCCCTGGTTTACACACCGGCCATCTGGCTCTGTCTGGTCATCTTCCTGCTCAACATCTCGGTGGATTTCGACAAACTGCGCTATCTTGTAATGACCATTTCCGCAGTTGCAGCCCCATACCTGCTGCTTTGGGCATTGCAGTATCTTTTCAAAGATTTTCAAACCGTCAGGATCACGGCCGGCAACTTCTCATACTTCCTTTTCCAGACCAGGCCCTTCACAGTCAGCGGGGATATGTATTCCATCATAGCGATTGCCGCAGTCCTGCTGACAGGCGCAATCGGAGGCCTCTCGGCATTCGCGCATCACGAACAGTTCAAGATTGTCACGGAACGTGCATACAGGCGCATTGTGGCGCTTCTGTACAGTTCTGTTCTGCTTTTCCTGATATACCCTGAACTGCAGCCTTCCGGGGCCGAGATACTGCTATTCCTCCCGGTATCCCTCATCGCCATAGACTTCTTCTCGGAAAGAATAAGGAGGGCCACTTCCGCAGCCCTCCAGATTATCGTCATCACCGCCCTGATACTTGGTAAACTGAGCCAGTGCGGTTTCATCCATTCGGTTATCTGATCACCTGAGCGACGCTCCGAACTTGCTTCCGAACATCTCTATGAGTCTGTTCATCACCTGTTCGGTCTGGACGTCAGTAAGCGTGCGCTCCTCGTCCTGAAGCACGAAACTCATAGCGTACTGCTTCTTGCCGGCACCGAGCCTGTCACCGCGATAAACGTCGAACAGGGCAACCTGCCTGATGAGCCTCCTGTCGGTCTGAAGCGCAGCCTTTCTCATATCAGCATAAGAAACTGATTCATCAACGGTCAATGCAAGGTCACGGCGCACCTCGGGATACCTGGGAAGTTCCTTGTACTGCACCTTGTTGCGCTTGATGAGCTTCATCAGGGGCTTGAAACGTATTTCAGCGCCGAAGACCTGCTGCTTGATGCCGAACTGTTTCAGACGGGCGGGGGCAATGGTGCCCAGCACACAGAGCTGCTCACCGTTGACTTTATATTCCACACCCTCACAGAAGAGGTCGGAAGGAGCCGCGGCGGCCTCGAGGTTATAGAGGTTGATGCCGTAGCGCTTCAGCAGAAGTTCCACATAGCCCTTGAGCTGGAAGAAGTTCCCGGCGGGACGGGTGGAGTTCCAGTTCTTCGCGCCCTGCCCCGTTATCATAAGACAGAGGCGCATTTCCTCGCTGTATGAAGACAGCTGTGAGGATGCATCTTCTCCGGCTCCCGGATTGAAGGAATAGACATTGCCTATCTCGTATATCTTCATTCCGGTGGTCTGGCGGTTGATGTTGTATGCGACCACCTCCAGACCGTTTAGGAGCAGGGTCTGGCGCATCGTATTGAGGTCCGCGCTGAGAGGGTTCATAATACGGACAAGGTTCGCCTCGGGATATGTGGTCAGGGGCGCATAATATTCGCTCCTGGTCAGGGAGTTGTTCATAGTCTCAGTGAATCCGTTATGACTCAGCAGAGAACTTGTCTCCCTGCGTATATCCTCAGGGTCCGGCTTCGGGAAAGTCGAGATTGAGACTTTCATCGAGGTCGGGAGTTCGATGTTATTGTATCCGTATATGCGCAGCACTTCCTCAACCACGTCACATTCCCTGTACACGTCAACCCTGTATGCAGGAACAAGCACTTCGCAACCTTCATCTGTCAAGGCCACGGTCTTGAATTCAAGGCTGTCAAGGATGCCCCTGATGGTCTCGACAGGGATGCGCTTGCCGATAAGGCGCTGCATCGAATCCCAGTTGAGGGACACCTTCCTGCATTCGAAGGGGGCCGGCAGGAACTCGCGCACACTGCCCACGACCTTCGCGCCCGCGAGTTCACAGATCAGCAGGGCGGCGCGCTTTGCGGCATACATTGTAGCGAGGGGATCGACACCTCGTTCGAAGCGGAACGATGCGTCTGTGTTCAGGCCCTGGCGACGGGCTGTCTTGCGAACGCTCACGGGATCGAAATATGCGCTTTCGAGGAAAACTTCCGTGGTGGTTTCAACAGTTCCCGAATTCTCCCCGCCGAACACGCCCGCGATGCACAGAGGCTTGTTCTGATCGCAGATCATCAGATCGTTTGCGCAAAGTTTGCGGCACACTCCGTCCAGCGTGACGAACTCGGAGCCTTCCTCGGCACGTCTGACAACAATCCTGCGGCCTTCTATGCGGGATACGTCAAAGGCGTGGAGAGGCTGGCCGGTTTCCATCATCACGAAATTGGTAATGTCCACGACATTGTTTATAGGTCTCAGGCCTACGGCCAGGAGCTTCTTCTGGAGCCATTCCGGTGACGGAGCCACCTTCACATCCCCAAGTGTGATGCCGATGTAGCGGGGCGCTCCGGCCGCGTCCCTGACATCTATGTCAACGGAATCGCCGTCCCCTTCCCTGAAGGCATCAACTGAAGGCTTGTGGAGGGAGCAGGGAATATTGTTGAGGCGCAGGCAGGCATAGAGATCCCTGGCGACGCCGTAATGTGATGCGGCATCGATCCTGTTGGGTGTGAGGCCTATCTCATAGACTGTGTCCGTTTCAAGTTTGAGGTAATCCTTGGCGGGAGTGCCGGGCACGGCCTGAGGGTCAAGCACCATTATCCCTTCGTGGGAAGCGCCTATGCCGAGTTCGTCTTCAGCGCAGATCATACCGAAGCTCTCTACGCCTCTTATCTTCGACTTCTTTATCTTTATTTCAGTGCCGTCGATGGAAACGAATTTCGAGCCGACTGTGGCCAGGAGGACTTTCTGCCCCTTTGCGACGTTGGGCGCGCCACAGACGACCTGTACAGGCCGGCCATCACCTGCATCCACTTCCGTGACGTGGAGATGGTCGGAATCAGGATGAGGTTCACATTCAAGAACGTGAGCGACAACCACGCCTGCCAGCCCCCCGGGAATCTGCTCTGTCTGATATGAATGTTCAACCTCCAGACCTATGGAGGTCAGGTATTCTTCCACCTGCTTCTCAGTCAGGTTGAAATCCAGATAATCTTTCAACCAATTGAATGATACGGTCATATGTTATTCTATTTAAACAATGAATCAACGAATTCCTTCCTGTCGAACAGCTGCAGGTCCTCTATCTTCTCACCTACGCCTATGAATTTGACAGGTATTCTGAACTGGTCAGATATGCCGAGCACGACACCGCCCTTGGCGGAACCGTCGAGCTTGGTGACGGCAAGCGCAGTGACATCGGTGGCCCTGGTGAACTCCTTTGCCTGAACATATGCGTTCTGACCTGTCGATCCGTCAAGGACAAGCAGGACTTCGTGCGGAGCATCAGGCACAACGCGGCTCATCACGTTGCGGATCTTGGTAAGTTCGTTCATCAGGTTGATCTTGTTGTGAAGACGGCCGGCAGTGTCTATCAGCACCACATCAGCGTCCTTCGCGACAGCGGAGCGCACCGCATCATAAGCCACCGCAGCGGGATCCGAGCCCATTTCCTGACGCACGATATCCACGCCTGCACGTTCCGCCCATATGACGAGCTGGTCGACTGCCGCAGCACGGAAAGTATCGGCAGCACCGAGGACTACCTTCTTGCCCATCGATTTGAGTTGTGCGGCCAGCTTTCCTATGGTGGTGGTCTTGCCCACTCCGTTCACGCCGACAACCATAACCACATAGGGTTTCCTCGAGAAGTCGAACGGCTCCTGAGGGCCTGTTTCGGGTTTGATTTCAAGAAGTTTCGAGATCTCGTCCTTGAGAATGGCGTTGAGCTCGGAGGAGTTCAGAAACTTTTCGCGTTCCACCCGCTTCTCAAGGTTCTCTATGATGCGCATCGTCGTGTCGACTCCGACATCGGATGCTATCAGAGCCTCCTCAATCCCGTCAAGGACCTCATCGTCTATGGTCGACTTGCCGGCCACTGCATGGGCCAGGCGGTCAAAAAGCGACCTGCGTGTGATGGAAAGGCCCTCATCAAGTGTTTTCGAGGCGGCCTGCTCCTGCTGGAGAGCCCCTGTTGTCTTCTTGCCGAACAAGTGCATAACGCTTCAGGTTTTAACTTCGCAAATATAACTATAAAAAAAATAAGGGACAACCTGCGCGGCTGCCCCTGTATCTCTTTTGCACGGGGAAATTATTTCTTGGAGAAAAATTCCTTCACATCATCGACGGGGATGAGCTGTTCGTCGAATGCATAAGCGCCTGTACGTTCTGATTTGACCATACGGATGCACTTCACAACCTTTTTGGTTTCAGGTCTTGCGCCACCGAAGGTAGCCACTGCTTTCTTTGCCATAGTCTATATCGTTATCAGGTGTTGTTACTTAATCTCGCGGTGAACGGTCACTCTGCGCAGGAAAGGGTTGTATTTCTTACGTTCAAGACGTTCAGTCGTGTTCTTCTTGTTCTTGGTGGTGATGTAACGGGAAATGCCGGGTACGCCGCTCTCTTTCTGCTCAGTGCACTCAAGGATAACCTGAACTCTGTTGCCTTTAGCTTTCTTTGCCATAATGATACCGTAATTTAGACGATTTTAATCAAACCTTTTTCCATAGACTTCTGAAGGGTTTCGGAAAGACCGTTCTTGTAGATGGTCTTCATACCCTTGCAGGACACTTTCAGAGTGATGAACCTCTCCTCTTCCTCTGACCAGAATTTCTTGGTCTTGAGATTGGGAGCGAATTCGCGCTTGGCGTGTCTTCTTGAGTGAGAGACGTGATTACCGATCACTCTCTTCTTTCCTGTTACTTGACAAACTCGTGACATTGTATATCGATTTTATATTATTTCTCAAACGGGCTGCAAATATCCAAATAATTTATTAAAAAAACAAATTTATTTTCATTCACTCTACAACAGCCTGCATAGCCTCTTCCACCTTATGTTGGAGGGGAAAGGCTTGTTGGAATCCGAAGAGAACCATATGAACGCCGGTCTGCCGACGATGTGGTCCTCCGGAACGAACCCCCAATAGCGCGAGTCGAGTGAATTGTGACGGTTGTCGCCCATCATAAAGTAGTAGTCCTGACAGAAAGTGTAAGTGTCCGTCCTGGCGCCGTTGATGAAGATGCCATCCTCATTGCATACGAGCTCATTGCCCTCATAGGACGTGATGATCCTGCTGTAGAACGGGAGGTTATCTTCTGTGAGCGTTACAGTGGCTCCCTTTGCGGGTATCCACAACGGACCGAAGTTGTCCCTCGTCCACCCCGTCTGGGAGAAGGGGAAGATGGTGTTGTATGAATCAGGGTAATCCGGAGGGAAAACGTCGAGATTGGGTTCCACGCTCCTGACTATCTTCAGAGCCCTCACCTTTTCAACGGCGCTGTCACGCAGGGGAAGCGCATTGTATCCGGGAAGCGCGGGATTGAAGTAACTTTCGGAACGGCTTACGCCGAGCCGGTCCAGAATCATCACGTTTATCGGATTGCCGTCAGTCACCACGGTGTAAGTGTACTGCGCATCTGCATAATCCTTCTGCGGAATGCCGTTCACAACCACCCTGCCGTCCACAACGCTGAGCGAATCACCGGCCACAGCCACGCAGCGCTTCACGTAGAAGTCCTTCTTGTCGCGCGGCCGCACCTTGAGGGGCCCGTAGGTCTGGATCGTGTGCTCGCGGCCGTTGACGCGCACGTGGGTGTAGTAGTCATCCATAGGCGCCTTTGTCAGGACGGTGTCTCCGTGGGGGAAGTTGAACACCACATAATCGTCCCTCTCGACCTTGCCCAGGCCGGTGAGCCGGCGGTAATCCTTCCGGATCAGCGTCGAATAACTGTTTTTGTCGGTACCCGGAATGACATTGTGCATAAAAGGGATGCTCAGAGGTGTCTGCGGGATTGCCGGGCCGTAGGGAAGCTTGCTTACGAAAAGGTAGTCTCCGGTCATCAGGGAGCCCTCCATCGACGAGGACGGTATCTTGAACGACTGTATGAAGAAAATATTGAGGAAGGTGACCACCACCACTGCGAAAATGGCCGAATCGACCCATTCCGCCAGCGTGCCGGTTTTCTCACCGTCCTTGCTGCGCTTCTTCCAGAACGCCCATCTCACCTTGCGGGTTATGTATATGTCGAAAATCACCGGAAGGCCGAACAGCCACCAGTAATTGCCGAGCCACACCACCCAGAGCACGTAGAGCAGTGCCCAGAAAGTGAACTTGACCCATCTGTTGCCTAGGAATTTCCTTATGGGCATAACACTTGTTTTCAGAACAAATGCAAACAGGATTGGTTCCAATCCTGTTTGCACGTATGAATTTCGGACTTGTTAGTTTTCCTTGACGGAATTGATGATAGCCTCGAAAGCCTGGGGGTTGTTCATAGCCAGGTCAGCGAGGACCTTGCGGTTGAGACCCACATTCTGCTTTGCGAGCTTGCCCATGAACTGGGAGTAGCTCATACCGTACTGACGTGCGGCGGCATTGATACGGGTGATCCACAGCGAGCGGAACACGTGCTTCTTGTTCTTGCGGTCACGATATGCGTAAGTCAAACCTTTTTCATAGGTATTCTTCGCAACGGTCCAGACATTCTTTCTTGAAAGGAAGTTACCGCGTGTCTGTTTCAGAATTTTTTTGCGGCGGGCTCTTGAAGCCACCGAGTTTACCGATCTTGGCATAGTTTTTTGATTTTTGGAGGTCAGCGCCCCGTTTCACAAGGGGTCTTTTCGAGCTGAGCGTCCGGTTAGACAATAATTTTTGAATTACATTGCGAGAAGTCTCTTGACCCTTCTCTGATCTTCGTGGTCAAGAAGAACGACCTTACCGAGGTTTCTCTTCTGCTTCTTGGTCTTCTTTGTCAGAATGTGACTCTTGTAAGCGTGTTTTCTTTTCACTTTTCCCGTTCCGGTGAGCGTGAAACGCTTCTTTGAACCGGAGTTGGTCTTCATTTTAGGCATAGTTAAAAATTTTAACTGGTTTGTAATTATTGTTAATAATTTCTCAATTATTTCTTCTTGCTGGGGGCTATCATCATTATCATCCTCTTGCCTTCAAGTTTGGGCATCTGTTCGGCCCTGCCGTATTCCTCAAGCTCGACTGCAAACCGCAGAAGAAGCTTCTCGCCCTGCTCCGCGAACAGTATCGAACGGCCGCGGAAGAAGACTGACGCCTTCACTTTCGAGCCTTCCGAAAGGAATTCCTGAGCGTGTTTGAGCTTGAACTGGAAGTCGTGCTCATCCGTCTGTGAACTGAACCTGATTTCCTTGATCACCACCTTGGCGGCGTTCGCCTTTATCTCCTTGGCTTTCTTCTTCTGCTGGTAGAGGAATTTCTGATAGTCCAGTATCTTGCATACGGGAGGATTCACGGAAGCGGATATCTCGACAAGGTCAAGGCTCTGCTCGTCGGCAAGCCTCAAGGCCTCCTTGATGGGATATATGCCCTGCTCGACATTGTCACCCACAAGTCGGACCTGGGGAGCGGTGATTGCGCCGTTCATCCGAGGGCCTTCCTCGCGGGCCTTCTTCGCTGCAGCGTGCTGCGCGCGGGCCTGAGCGTCATTGCTCGGGCGCGCCTTTACCTGCGGTTTCGGTTTGTAATTGGACGTTGCTATTGTAGTATCCTCCTAAATAAATGGTTCAATGCTATTTGCCAAGTTCTTCCCTTACGAGGTTCTTTAACATATCAGCAAAATCGGCGATCGCCATCTTGCCCTGATCCTGAGCTCCACTGCGACGAACGGCCACCGTCTGTGACTGTTCTTCCTGCTCGCCCACAATCAGAAGGAAAGGCACGCGCTTGATTTCATTCTCGCGAATGCGCTTTCCGACAGTTTCGTTACGATCGTCAATCGAGGCGCGAATTTCGTAATTTTCAAGAATTTCGCAAACTTTTTTTGCATAATCGTTATATTTCTCGCTGATAGGAAGCACGACGCACTGGTCGGGCGTGAGCCACAGGGGGAACTTACCGGCCGTATGCTCGAGAAGGACGGCGACGAAACGTTCCATAGAGCCGAACGGAGCGCGGTGTATCATCACGGGACGGTGCTTCTGATTGTCCTCTCCGGTATATTCGAGTTCGAATCTCTCGGGAAGGTTGTAGTCGACCTGGATTGTCCCGAGCTGCCACTTGCGGCCAAGGGCATCCTTGACCATAAAGTCGAGTTTCGGTCCGTAGAAAGCGGCCTCGTCATATTCTACGACGGTGTTGAGATGCTTCTCGGCGGCAGCCTCCACAATCGCGGCCTCAGCCTTCGCCCAGTTCTCCTCCGAGCCGATGTACTTGCTGTGGTCAGTCTTGTGGCGGAGTGATATCTGAGCCGTATATTCGTTGAAATCGAGAGTCTTGAATATATAAAGGACTATGTCGATCACCTTGCAGAACTCCTCCTTGATCTGGTCGGGACGGCAGAAAAGGTGGGCATCGTCCTGGGTGAAACTGCGGACGCGGGTGAGTCCGTGGAGTTCGCCGCTCTGTTCATAGCGGTACACCGTTCCGAACTCGGCAAGACGCAGGGGAAGGTCACGGTATGAACGGGGCTTTGAACGGTATATCTCACAGTGGTGAGGGCAGTTCATAGGTTTGAGAAGGTATTCCTCACCTTCCTGCGGGGTGTTGATGGGGCGGAAGGAGTCCTTCCCGTACTTTGCCCAGTGGCCTGAAGTCACGTAGAGATCCTTGTTGCCGATATGGGGAGTGATGACCTGGACATAGCCGTAACTGCGCTGAACCTTGCGGAGGAAGTTCTCCAGGCGCATACGCAGGTCGGTTCCCTTGGGAAGCCAGAGAGGAAGGCCCTGCCCCACTCTCTGTGAGAAGGTGAAGAGTTCAAGTTCCTTTCCGAGCTTTCTGTGATCGCGTTTCTTAGCCTCTTCGAGAAGTGCGAGATACTCGTCGAGAAGGCTCTTCTTGGGGAAGGTTATGCCGTAGATGCGGGTGAGCATCCTGTTGTGTTCGTCTCCACGCCAGTATGCTCCAGCAATGCCGGTGAGTTTCACGGCCTTGATGGATGACGTATCACGGAGATGGGGCCCGCGGCAAAGGTCGGTGAATGCGCCATTTGTATAGAAGGTGATATGACCGTCCTCAAGGTCTTTGATAAGTTCGCACTTG
Source organism: Bacteroidales bacterium (assembly GCA_045600965.1). Classification (GTDB taxonomy): domain Bacteria; phylum Bacteroidota; class Bacteroidia; order Bacteroidales; family UBA932; genus RGIG6374. The sequence continues at coordinate 17,745 of JAZRYW010000027.1, forward strand.
TAGGGCTCACCCTTGGCCTCGAAAGCGGCCATTGCCTCCTGCTTGGGGACATCGGTGCGCACGAAGGCTTCTTTCGCGCGGGCGAGTTCCATCATCCTGGCCTCGATCTTCGGCAGGTCGGCATCCGTGAGCTGTGTTTCGCCCATATCGACATCATAGTAGAACCCGGCGTCGATTGCGGGTCCGATACCGAACTTGACAGAAGGGTACAGGGACTGCAGAGCCTCCGCCATCAGGTGGGAGGAAGAATGCCAGAAAGTCTTCTTCGCTTCAGGGTCCTCCCATTTGTGCAACTTGATTGAACAATCCGCTTCAATATGGCGGTCAAGATCGTAAATCTCCCCGTCAACGCTTGCGCAAAGCACATCGGCGGCCAGGCGCGGTGATATGCTCATTGCGATTTCATATGCGGTCACGCCGTCCTCATATTTTCTGACGCTGCCGTCCGGAAAGGTGATATTTATCATAACTTACTGCAATATTGTTACAATTTACAAAGATAAAATATTTTTATTTGGAATTGCTCATTTTGTGCTAATTTTGCAAGCGACTGACAACTTACAGCAGTATGGAAAACACCACGTGCCCCGACCACAGTCCGTGGGGTGATGCAGCCAGGGATGCTCTGATGCTCGCAGCCGTATCGGTTGCGGTGATGGCTGTATGCCTTTATATCCCGCCCAAGGCCGCCTTCATAGGCACAATACTCTCGCTCGGTAAATTAGTGGCGTCCATTTGGATTCTCACTTTCTTCATCAGGCGCTACGCATCCCGCTTCGATGTCATCGGTTCCGGCCACTGCCTGCGCTACGGAATGAAGACAAGCCTCCTCTCCTCGGTCATCTGCGCCGGATTCCAGCTTCTTTCCATAACGGTGCTCAAGCCGGGAAACGTAGCTGAAGTTTTCGATATGTTTATGGAAAGCGCGGGGGACAAACTTCCTCAGGAGGGAATTGACGCAATGTACGGAATGCTCGACAAGCTGCCCCAGGCAGTATTCCTGTACTCTCTGATAAGTTATTGGCTCATAGGTATTATAGTGTCGGCCGTGGCAGCATCGGCTTACAAGAAGAACAACATTTTTTAGAATGGACCTTTCAATAGTCATATCTCTTTTCAACGAGCAGGAATCGCTTCGTGAACTCACGGCCTGGATACACAGTTCGCTGGACGGCATCATCAATGATTACGAGATCATCTTCGTCAACGACGGCAGCACGGACGGATCCTGGAAGACCATAGAGGAGCTCGCGGCTTCCGACAGCCGCATCAGGGCCATCTCCTTCCGACGCAACTACGGCAAGTCCGCCGCTCTTTATGCAGGTTTCGAGGCGGCTCAGGGGGACATTGTCGCCACAATGGATGCCGACCTGCAGGACTCTCCGGAAGAAATCCCGGAGATGATCAGGATGATAAGGGAGGAAGGATACGACCTCGTGTCGGGCTGGAAAAAGAAGCGCCACGATGACGTTCTGATGAAGAACATTCCCTCCAAGATATACAACGCGACCGCACGCAGGGTCACCGGCATAAAGTTGCACGATATGAACTGCGGTCTGAAATGCTATCGCAACGAGGTTGTCAAAAGCATAGAGGTGTACGGCGAAATGCACCGGTATATCCCCTATCTTGCCAAGAACGCCGGATACGGCCGCATCGGGGAGAAGGTCGTCCATCACCAGGCCAGGAAATACGGAAAGAGCAAATTCGGGCTTGACCGCTTCATCCACGGATTCCTTGACCTGATGTCATTGTGGTTCCTTCAGAAGTTCGGCAAGCAGCCTATGCATCTCTTCGGACTTCTGGGGACGCTCACCTTCCTTGTCGGTTTTGTGATAACCATAATTCTGATTACAGTCAAGCTTGTGCACCAGGTCAACGGGCTGCCGTTCAGGCAGGTATCCGACCAGCCGGCCTTCTATCTCGCCCTTGTTGCGGTAATATTGGGAGTGATGCTGTTCCTTGCAGGCTTCCTGGCGGAACTCATTTCAAGGACCAGCCCGGAAAGGAACAGGTACAACGTAAATAAAAAAATCGGCTTTTAGGCCGATTTTTTTATTCCATTGTGAGCATATCCCTGCGTCAGTCGGCGTCGGGGAAGTCGGGAGTTTCTGGCTCAACCGGGGCGGAAGCCACCTTCTGTGACAGTTCGGGAGCCATCTTCGACGAAAGCACCTTGTTGAATTCATCCACCTCTATCATCTTGCAGGTGCCGATGAAGCGTGCGCCCTTTTCGATGGCCAGGTTGGTGATGTTGATGGTGCCTTCATAATCTGCCGTGTTCTTCAGGGAAAGGCATTCTCCCGAGACGATATTGCCACGGAGTTTTCCCCAGATGTCAGCGCCCTTGCAGGTCACTTCGGCGTTGACGTCCGCTGTCTCACCTATGATGAGCTTGCCGGTTGTCAGGATGGTGCCGTCGAACTTGCCGTCAATGCGCACATCAGTCTGGGAGATGAGGATACCCTGCTTGATGGTTGTACCCGCCGACAGTCTTGTAATCTCGTTTGACTGGGGGATGTAGTCTTTTGATGTTGTCTGCATAGTATTGTGTTTTTAAATATGAATTGCTTCGTTGGATACGGCGGCAGCGGCTTCCATCAGGGCCTCGCTCATAGTAGGGTGAGGGAATACGGTGGAGGCAAGCTGACGGCTTGTCACACCGAGGTTGACGGCGGCCACCATTCCTCCTATCATTTCTGAAACGTTCGCTCCCACCATATGCACTCCGAGCACCTTGTCGGAGGATGCATCGGATATTATTTTGACAAACCCGTCACGTTCCCCGGAAGCAGCGGCCTTTCCGGATGCGGTATAGGGGAACTTGCCGACCTTGTATGTAATTCCGCTTTCTCTGGCATATCTCTCGGTGATACCGCAGGAGGCCGTCTCAGGGCCGGTATACGTGCACCCGGGAATGCAGGCGTAGTTCACGGGGGATGGATTCAGGCCGGCTATGCCCTCAACGCAGCATACGGCCTCGGCAGAAGCCACGTGGGCCAGCGCCGGTGTCGCGATAATGTCCCCGATGGCATATACGCCGGGGCAGGTGGTCTGATATGAGGCATCAACCTTCACCCTGCCACGTTCAAGGACCACGCCACACTCTTCAAGTCCGAGATTCTGCACATTGGGCACCACTCCCACTGCCGACAGGACTTTTTCAGCAGCCACGGTCGACGTTCCCTTCGAGGTTTCGACCTCAAGAACGCAGGAGTCCGAGGCGGTGTCGACGGATTTGACGCGGGCGCCTGTCATCACCTTCATTCCCATCTTCCTGAAACTGCGGCTTATCTGCGCGCATACATCATCGTCCTCCAGGGGAAGGATGCGGTCAAGATATTCTATCAGTGTGACTTCAACACCGAGAGAGCGATAGAAGAACGCAAGTTCGCTGCCTATTGCTCCCGAGCCCATCACGGCAAGGCTTGCCGGCAGAGTGTCGGGACAGAGGGCCTGACGGTAACTGATGATTTTCCTGCCGTCTATCGGCGCAAACGGAAGGCTGTTCGGCCTCGACCCGGTGGCCAGGATGATATGTCCGGCTGAAAAGAACCTTTCACCTCCTTCCGCTTCCACCACCACATTGTGCCCCGGAGCCAGACGGCCCCTGCCGTTTATGACGGTAATGCCGTTTTTCTTGAAAAGGTATTCAATCCCCTTCGACATCGTCGCAGACACTTCCCTGCTCCTAGCCACCATCGCCGTCAGATCGGCCTTGACATCAGCGGCGGCAAAGCCGTAGGAAGAACCGTTCTGCGCATAATGCAGGGCCTGAGCGCTCTTCAAAAGCGACTTAGTGGGAATACAGCCCCAGTTGAGGCACACACCTCCAAGGGCTTCGGACTCCACCACGGCCGTGGAAAAGCCGAGCCGGGCGGCACGGATGGCGGCCACGTATCCTCCGGGACCGGCACCGATCACTATGACATCGAAATGTTCCATAATCCGTTATTCATCCCTTCCGTGGCAGTTCTTGTACTTCTTGCCGCTTCCGCAGGGGCAGGGATCATTGCGTCCAACCTTCTTTTCCACGTGCACGGGGCCGTTGCTCTTCTGCTCGCCGCCGTTGGTCACAAGATTCGCGCGTTCGGTGCGCATCCTTGACATATCTGTCCTGCGGCGCTGGGCTTCCTGTATCTTCTGCTGTCCGTCATCACGAAGAGGGATGTGGACGCGGAGCAGATATGCAAGGGTGTCCTTGTTTATCTTGTCGAGCACTTCCTTGAAGAGGTCGAAGCTCTGGAGCTTGTACATCAGCAGAGGATCCTTCTGCGCATAGGACTCGTTCTGGACGGAAGTCTTCAGGTCGTCCATATCGCGCAGGTGCTCTTTCCAGTATTCATCTATCTTGATGAGACTTATGAACTTGGCAACGGTGCGGGCAACTTCCCAGCCGTTGGATTCATACGCTTTCTTGAGATTGACGGAGACAGTCAGCTGGCGGCGGCCGTCATCGACGGGAATCGCAATGTTCTGATAAACGGCGCCCTGAGTCTCGTAGACGCGTCTGATGACGGGATTCACTACAGCGACCATAGCCTCCATACGGCGGCTGTAGGCCTCTCGCAGATTGAGACACAGACGGTCGGCGAGGTCCTCCGCCCTGGCGCTCTGATAGAAATCGGCATCGAAATCCACGGCCACTGCAAAGAAACTCATTATCAGTTCGGTAAACTTTTCATACGGCACGCCCCTGTGCTGCTCCACGAACGAATCCGAATAGTCGAGCATCATATTCTGGACGTCTATGTCGATAAGATCACCGTTGAGAGCATTGCGGCGTCGGCTGTAGATGGCCTGGCGCTGGTTGTTCATAACATCGTCATATTCGAGCAGATGCTTTCTTATACCGAAGTTATTCTCCTCCACCTTGCGCTGGGCTTTCTCTATACTCCTGGACAGCATCGAGTTCTGCATCGACTCCCCTTCCTCCATCGCGCCGTCGAGGAACTTGCGGATAGACTCGTTGGATGTGCCGAAAAGACGCATCAGATTATCTTCGAAAGACACGTAGAACGTTGATGATCCGGGATCTCCCTGACGGCCGGCGCGGCCTCGGAGCTGACGGTCCACACGGCGGCTGTCGTGGCGTTCGGTTCCTATTATGGCCAGGCCTCCGGCGGCCTTCACCTCGGGCGAAAGCTTGATGTCGGTACCACGTCCCGCCATATTGGTGGCAATGGTAACGTGGCCCATCTGACCGGCCTGAGCGACGATTTCAGCCTCTCTTGCGTGCTGCTTGGCATTCAGGACATCGTGCTTGATGCCGCGCATGGTCATCATTCGGCTGAGGACTTCGGACACTTCCACGGAGGTGGTGCCGACAAGTACAGGACGGCCTTCCTTCTGGAGTCTCACGACGTGGTCTATGACTGCCTTGTACTTGCTGTTCTTGCTCTTGTATATAAGGTCATTCTGGTCGTCACGGATGACGGGGCGGTTGGTGGGTATGACCACCACGTCAAGCTTGTAAATGTCCCAGAACTCGCCCGCCTCCGTCTCGGCCGTACCGGTCATACCGGCCAGCTTGTGATACATACGGAAATAGTTCTGCAACGATATGGTGGCGAAGGTCTGGGTAGCGGCCTCGACCTTGACGTTCTCCTTCGCCTCCACGGCCTGATGGAGTCCGTCGCTCCACCGCCTGCCTTCCATAATACGGCCGGTCTGCTCGTCGACGATCTTCACCTTGTTGTCTATGATGACATAGTCCACCTCCTTCTCGAACATCGTGTAGGCCTTCAGCAGCTGGTGCACGGTGTGCACGCGTTCGGAAACCTTGGAATATTCGAGCAGCCTTGCCTCTGCCTCCGCCCTCTGCTCCTCGCCGGAGTCCTCCTTGCGGAGTATTTCGTATGCGTCCTGCACGTTGGGAAGCAGGAACACGTCGTCATCCCCCATCATCCTGCCTATGGCCTCATTGCCCTTTTCGGTCAGTTCGACGGATTTCTGCTGCTCGTCGATGGCGAAATAGAGTTCGTCGGTAATCTCGCTCATCCTCTGGTTCTTCATAGCCGTGAAGGTGGCCTCACCCTTTTCGAGAATGGCCTTGTTGTCAGGCTCCAGGAGGTATTTCACTATGGGCTTGTACTTTGGGAGCCCCTTGAAAGCCGTATAGAGGAGCTTTTCGCAAAGTTCCTTGTCAGATCCGTCGGCTATGGCGGCGCGGGCGTCGTTGAATATCTTCATCACGAGCTGCTTCTGCATCTCGTAGAGTTTGGCCACATAAGGCCGGTATTCAACGAACATCTCGTCACCCTCATTGGTCTTGCCGACAGCGCCGGATATGATAAGGGGGGTGCGGGCATCATCGATGAGCACGGAGTCCACCTCATCGACGATTGCAAAATGGAGCTTTCTCTGGACAAGGTCATCCAGCCCTATTGCCATATTGTCGCGGAGGTAGTCGAAACCGAATTCGTTGTTGGTACCGAAGGTTATGTCGGAATTGTACGCGGACTTGCGGGCGGGTGAATTGGGCTCGTGCTTGTCTATGCAGTCCACTTTCAGGCCGTGGAACATATAGAGGGGTCCCATCCACTCGGAGTCTCGTTTCGAGAGGTAGTCGTTGACAGTCACCACGTGCACGCCTTTGCCGGCCAGCGCGTTAAGGAATACGGGAAGTGTGGCCACGAGGGTTTTTCCCTCGCCTGTGGCCATCTCGGCAATCTTTCCCTGATGTAGGACGATGCCGCCGATGAGCTGCACGTCATAATGGACCATATCCCAGGTCACCATATTGCCTCCGGCCATCCAGCTGTTGCGGTAAACCGCCTTGTCATCGGTTACGGTGACGAAATCCTTGGCGGTGGACAGCCAGCGGTCGAATTCCGTGGCGGTCACGGTGATGGTTTCGTTCTCCTTGAAACGGCGGGCCGTGGATTTCATTATGGCGTATGCCTCCGGAAGTATCTCATCAAGGACACTTTCAATGTCCTTGTCTATCTTCTCGACAAGTTTGCTCTGCTCATCGGCAAGAGACTGTTTCGAGGCTATGTCTATCTCAGGATTCTCAAGCGAGGACTTGATCTCGGTGAGGCGTTTCTCATCCGCCGCAATGCGTTCGGCTATGAGCTTCCTCAAATCGGCGCTCCTTTGGCGGAGATCGTCATCCGAAAGTTTGTCGACAATCTCATACTGGGCGAGTATCTTGTCCAGAATGGGCCTGATGGCCTTCATATCCTTGTCGGCCTTGGTTCCGAATATTTTCTTTAATGCGTTTGCAAATGACATTTTTCAATTCTTTGGTCAGTATACACAATATCTTGCAAATATACTACAAAGAATCGAACAAACAAACAGCCTTTTACAGGGAATGAAGAAAGGTCCTGACGAACTCGAAGGAGCGTTCAGCCATCGTCCCCCAGAAGTCGGTGTAGTTTTCGTACTGGCCGTCGCTGCCCACTATGTCACTTATGATGCGGAAACTGAGGAAAGGTGTTCCCATTATGTGGCAGGCCTGCGCGATGGCCGCCGATTCCATATCTACGGCAAGCGCGTCGGGGAAAGTCTTCAGAATGGAATACATATGTTCGGGGTCCACTATGAACCGGTCGCCGGAACATATCAGTCCGCCGTGGACGCGCGTCCCCCCGTCAACGGCAAGAGCTTTCTCAAGAAGCCCGGCATCACCCCCGTAGGCGGCCGGCATACCCTGCACCTGTCCGGGAAGGTTGCCTTCACCGCACCACACGTCGTGGTAGCATACCGAAACTCCGGCAACGACGTCCATAACGGACAGTTCCCTTGACAGTCCGCCTGCCACGCCGGTGCTTATCAGGCAATCCGGATGGAACCTGTATATGAGGCCCGCGGCGCCGATAGCGGCGTTGACCTTGCCTATTCCGCATTTTATGAGAGAAATCTCATTTCCGGCCACGATGCCGGAGGATTCGCCTCCTATCATACGGCTCACAAGGGAATACTCCCTGTTCATCGCCGCTATCACCCCTATCCTCATTTCACGTACTCCTTGTATCTTTCGAAAAGTTCCCCTGCCGCCGAAAAAGACTCGAAATGGCCGTCAAGCACAGCCTGCTCATAATCAGGAAGCAATCCGGCGATGAGATCATTCTCATAGAAATCGTTGCGAAGCTGTTCGTTGATGCTTTCGTACATCCAGAAACGCGCCTGCTCGCGGCGTTTGCGCTGATAGAAGCCATTGCCTTTGACAAGCTCGAAATAATTGAGCATAAGGGACCATATATCCTCCAGCCCGGCCTTTGTCACAGCCGAGGAGGTGACGGCAGTGGGCTCCCATCCGGATTCGGTGGGAGGGAACAGGCGAAGAGCGTTGGCGTAAAGCGAGCGGGCCATATTGGACCTGTCCACATTGGTCCCGTCAGCCTTGGTTATCGCTATGAGGTCGGACATTTCCATAATGCCGCGCTTGATACCCTGCAGATCGTCTCCTGCGCCGGAAAGCATCAGCAGGAGGAAGAAGTCGCTCATCGAGTGCACGGCTGTCTCAGACTGGCCGACCCCGACAGTCTCTATGAACACCACGTCGTAACCGGCCGCCTCGCAGAGTATGACGGACTCCCTCGTCTTGCGGGCCACTCCCCCGAGGGATCCGGCCGAGGGTGAAGGGCGGATGAAAGCCTTCGGGTCGGTGGACAGCGTCTCCATCCTGGTCTTGTCACCGAGTATGGACCCCTTGCTCTTCTCGGAACTCGGGTCAATCGCCAGCACTGCGAGTTTGTGTCCCTGACCCGTCACCAGGCCGCCGAAAGCCTCGATGAAGGTGCTCTTTCCGGCGCCGGGGACTCCGGTTATGCCTATTCTCATAGTCTCCATACCGGCAGTGTGCCTCTGGCAGCCGAGAATTATCCGCTGCGCGGCGGCACGGTCCTCCGGAAGCGAGCTCTCGACAAGGGTTATTGCCTTGCTGAGTATTGTGGTGTTGCCTGCGAATATCCCTTCCAGATACTCGTCCACAGTGAGTTTCGCGGGGCGTTTACGCCGCATTGCGCCAAGGTACGGATTGATGACGGGCGGCTGGTCCACTCCGTCATTCACCGCAAGCGCCGTGTCCTTATTGTCGTAGTCGTCAAAAAAGTCTCCTTGTTTCCTTTCCATCTGTCATTTTCTAACTATTCCGCTCATAAACAGATTGACCATCGGGCGAGTCGGCGAATTGCAGATAACAGTCGCGCTGAACAGCGTGTCGCCATCACCCTGAACACCTTCAAGAGTGATTTCGATATCAGCCGATCCGCCGGCCGGAACTTCCAAAGGCAGCGGAGTGGCAGCCTTCACCATCGGAGATGAGGATTCGATGGCGTGGACTACAAGCTTGCTCTTTCCCTTGTTGGTCATATGGAACACGCAGGTGGTACCTGAACCGGGAGCGAGCCGGCCATATTCCGCCACGGTGGTGGTGAAATAAGGCAGAGGCGCGTCCTTGACCTGCTGTTTGCTGAGTTTGTCAAAATCGTCTATGATCGAGGCATCGATGCGCACCGTACCGCTCTGCTGTCCCTTGACGGAAATGTCAGCGCTGTATGACACGCTCCCCCACTTCGGTGGATTGTCATTCGCCGTAATGGTGTATTTTATCAGGGCCTTGCCTGATGGCTGGATGACAGCGGGAACGCACTTCAGTTCGAGGCCCGGGGTCACGTTGGTGAATACCGGCTCGATCTTATGGCCCGTCGTGTTGGCTATGTCGATCTCGCCGTCCTTATGGGTCCCCTGCCCTATGTGTCCGGCAGGGAATACGGTCTTGCGGAAACCGACGCCACCGACATTGAGGGGATAGAGTTCCCCGACAGTCTTCTTTTTATCGTGGGCCGCGCCCTTGACGTGAAGGACAACGGGCTTCTTGGATGCGGAATGGTATACGGTTATTGTCTTGTCGAACATATAGGGGCCCTGGTTGTTGCTGAACTCGACCTCGATGCTTCCGGAAGCTCCGGGAAGGACAGGCTCGCGGGAGAATCTGGGAGTGGTGCAGCCGCAGGAGGTCACCACCTCGTGGATGACCACAGGAGCATTCCCCGTGTTCTTGAAGGGGAAAGAGCATCTGACAGGGCCGTCGGATATCTGTATGTCGCCGAAATTGTGGACGGTCTTCTCAAACGAAAGGCTGCCCTGAGCCCTGGCTCCGGCCAGAGGGACCAGGAACAGGCAAACCAACGAAAGCGCTGCTGCATAGAATTTTCCGTATTTTGCCATATTGTTTGAAATTTTGAGCAAAGATAATCTTTTGTAACTATATTTGCGAGCAATATTAGCATAATCAAGTACCAATATCATACCGAAAATGAAGAATTTGTTTAAAGAGGCCATCATCGTATTGGCCGCCGTACTGGTCTGCGGCTGCTCGCAGTACAAGTACGAATCAGTTAAAGGTGACCCTACGGGGACACGAATCTACACCCTCGACAACGGGCTGAAAGTCTATATGTCAGTCAACAAAGACCAGCCCAGAATCGACGCTCAGGTTGCCGTAAAGGTCGGTGGCAAGAACGACCCACGCGAAACCACTGGCCTGGCCCACTATTTCGAACACCTGATGTTCAAGGGCACCCAGTCATTCGGGACACAGAATTACGAGCTTGAAAAGCCTATGCTCGACCGGATCGAGGAGCTTTTCGAAGTATACCGCAAGACAGAGGATCCCGAGCAGCGCAAGGCCATCTATCACGAGATAGATTCCATCTCCTATGAGGCCTCCAAGATTGCCATTCCCAACGAATATGACAAGCTTATGGCCAGCATAGGCGCAAGCGGAACCAACGCATACACAAGCTACGACGTGACCTGCTACGTGGAGAACATTCCTTCCAACCAGATCGAGAACTGGGCCAGGATACAGGCCGACCGCTTCGAGAACGTCGTTCTCCGAGGCTTCCATACCGAACTGGAAACCATTTACGAAGAGTACAACATGTACGCCGCAATGGACCAGCAGAAGGCCACTGAGGCTATGATGGACGGACTTTTCGAACACCACCCCTACAAGATCGACGTGATCGGCCTTCCCTCACATCTGAAGAACCCTTCGATAACCAACGTGAAGAACTACCACGACCAGTGGTATGTGCCCAACAATATGGCAGTGGTGATGTCAGGTGACTTCGATCCCGATGAGGCCATAAAGATAGTCGACAAGTATTTCGGCGCACTCAAGCCCAACGAGAACCTTGTCAAGCCCGTATTCGAGCCCGAAGCTCCCATAAAGGCCCCCATCGTCAAGGATGTGCGCGGCAACGAATCGCCCAACGTGGCTATAGCCTGGCGTTTCGGCGGCGCCAACTCCAAGGAAGCCATAATGCTCGACCTTATCTCCAGCATACTTTACAACGGCAAGGCGGGTCTGTTCGACGTTGACATCAACCAGCCCCAGAAGACACTCGGAACCTATGCCTACAACGAAGCCCTGGCAGACTACAGCGCATTCGTGCTTGAAGGCGAGCCCAAGGAAGGACAGAGCCTCGACGAGGTTGCTGACCTTATGCTCGCAGGCATCGAAAGGCTCAAGGCCGGCGACTTCACCGAAGACCTCCTCCAGGGTATCGTCAACAATATGAAATACCGCTTCATGCTCCAGATGGAAAGGGGCGGAAACGTTGCAAGGCAGCTTGTCAACAGCTTCATCGAGGATGTTCCCTGGTCCGATGTGGTCAACTATGTCGACCGCCTTTCCGCCATCACCAAGGACCAGATAGTCGCTTTTGCAAACGAGAACTTCAAGGACAACTACGTCCGCGTGAACAAGCTTCAGGAGAAGGATCCCACCGACACCCGCATCGCAAAGCCGGCCATCACCCCCATCTTCACCAACCGCGACACGGCAAGCCGGTTCCTTCGTGATATGCAGGCCTCCGCTTCACAGGTGAAGCCCATCGAGCCCGTTTTCGTAAATTTCAGCAAGGAACTCGGCTTCACCCAGGCAAAGGAAGGCGTTGATGTCATCTACAAGAAGAACGAGACCAACGGTACCTTCAACCTGAGTTACATCTTCAAGACAGGCACGTTCAGCGACAAGGTTCTCCCCATCGCCTGCTCATATTTCGACTACCTCGGAACTGACGATATGACTCTCGCCCAGATCAACGAGGCGTTTTATCAGATTGCCTGCTCATACGGCATCAACTGCGGCGAAAAGTACACATACGTCAACCTCAGCGGTCTCGCAGAGAATATGCCCAAGGCAATGGAACTGCTCGAAGGCATCATTGCAGGTCTCAAGGCCGATCCCGAAGCGCTTGCAGCCCTCAAGCAGAATATGATACAGGAACGCCGCAACGCCAAGATGGACCAGCGCAGCAACTTCTCACGTCTTCAGAGCTATGCCATCTACGGCAGGACCAACCCTTCAAACAACGTGCTTTCAAACGAAGAGCTCCTGGCACTTACCGATGAGGAACTCATAGCAAGAATTCAGGGCCTGTTCTCATTCAAGCATGAGGTTTCATACTATGGTCCTATGAGCCAGAATGATTTCGTCGCAATGCTCAACCGGGAGCACAGGACTGCCGAAGAACTTGCCGAATTCCCCGCAGCGGAGCCCTACAGATACAAGGTAACCGAAGAGAACAACGTACTCCTCGCCCAGTATGACGCCAACCAGCTCCAGCTCTTCTCCATCTCGAACGACGGTGAGAACTTCGATCTCCAGCGCGTCCCCGTCATCCGCCTCTACAACTCATACTTCGGAAGCGGTATGAACGCGATAGTGTTCCAGGAAATGCGTGAAGCCCGCGGGCTCGCATACAGCGCATCCGCTTCATACAGCGTCCCCTCATATCCTGAGGACAATGTCATCTTCCGCGATATGATCTACACCCAGAACGACAAGATGATGGATGCCCTGAACGCATTCGACGAGATAATCAACAATATGCCAGTTTCCGAAAACGCATTCACCATCGCCAAGGAGTCCATTCTGACAAACCTCAGGACGAAACGCATCGTGAAGAACTCCATCATCAGTTCATACCTCAACTTCAGGGAGTTCGGGCTCGACAGCACTTTCGACCGCGACATATTCGAGAAAGTTCAGAACTACACCCTCGACGACGTTGTCAAGTTCCAGCAGGAGAGCGTCAAGGACCGCAAGTTCACCTACAGCATCCTGGGCCGTATCGAAGACCTCGACCTCAAGTCTCTTGAGAAATACGGCGCCATCCGCACCGTTTCTTCAGAAGAGCTGTTCGGTTACTAGGCCTGACGCACGCTTTGTTAAGAAGCTGTTTAAACAGCTTCTAAAATTCGGTTTGGGGATTGCAGGATTTTTGGTAACTTTGCAATCCCAACCGGAAACAAACAAAAACTGATAAGATTATGGCTTACAAAATCACAGACAACTGCGCCGCTTGCGGCACTTGCATCGATGAATGCCCCCTGGGCGCAATTTCAGCCGGTGACATCTACAGGATCGACCCCGAAGTTTGCGCTGAATGCGGAACTTGTGCAGACGCCTGCCCTATGGGCGCGATAGTTCTCGACAACTAGTCAGGACTCTGCATATCAGATAGTGAACCGTCCCTTCAACGGGACGGTTTTCGTTATATTGACAATTGACGGATATGTTTATTGGGCTCACCTTATATGCCTGGATTACGATTGCTGTCATCCTGACAGCATTCACAGTGCTCTGTCTGACCGAACTCCCCACCGAATGGGTGTTCTTCGGAGGTATGTGCACGCTCTACCTCACAGGAGTCCTCTCCTTGAAGGAAGCGTTCTCAGGTATGATCTCAAGCACGGTTCTGACCGTGGGAATACTGTTCATAGTCATCGCCGGGCTCGTCTACACGGGAGTGCTTCACTGGATAGTGAACAATCTTATGGGGACCCCGAAAAGCTATCCCAGAGCCATTGTGAGGCTGATGGTGCCCGTGGCCGCAATCAGCGCATTCCTGAGCAACACGACCGTGGTCGCGCTCTTTGTAAGGATAGTGAAGATGTGGGCCGGGAAACTCCGCATAGCCCCGTCCAAACTTCTCATACCGCTGAGCTACGCCTCCGGAATGGGTGGAATATGCACCCTTATAGGCACTCCTCCCAACCTCATCATATCCGAGATGCTGGAAAAGGACACCGGCATCCATCTCGGATTCTTCGCGCCCGCCCTGCCCGGACTGTTCTGTCTGACTGTCGGCATCCTTTCAATGCTGGCTATGAGACGCCTCCTGCCGGAACGCGTTCCCGGAGGGGACAACATCTCCGAACAGGACAGCTACAGGGTCGAACTCCGTGTGCCTTCCAATTCAAGGATTGTCGGTATGACGATAGCCGAATCCGGCTTGAACCGCCGCAAGGACGTCAGTCTGATAGGCACCATAAGCTTTGACGGACAGACGACTCCCGCCTCTGATGAAGATGTCATCCTTGGCAACGACAGGCTGGTTTTCACCGGTGAGGTGCAGTCCGTGATGAGGCTTTGCCGCACTTACGGGCTCGTAAGTTCCGATGACAACGTCAGCGGCACGGAAAAGTTTGCCGGCAGGAAGGAGATCCGCACGGGCTATGTGCGCAGGAACGGCCCTCTGGATGGCCGCATCATCGATCAGACGGACATCGAAAGCAGCTGTGGCTTCACGCTTCTGGCCGTTTCACGCGACGGCGGCTCATACGACGGGAGCCCGCGCCAGCTGCGACTTGAAAGGGGCGACAAGATTATGGTGGTCCTCGACAGCGGCACGAAGGAGGAATCCCTCAGCGGGATGATGCGTTTCTTCGACAGTGACGACATCCCCGTGTCCGGCCGCAAGACAGTATTCTCCACTCTGGTGATGACAGCTTTCGTGGCTCTGTCCGCCTTCAACGTCCTGCCTCTTGTTGACCTTTGCATCATCGCGGCCGCCGTGATGATAATATCCAGGTGCTGCACGTTCTCACAGGCGGCTTCGAGCATCGACTGGTCGATACTGATGATATTCGCCGGTTCCATAGCCTTCGGTGAGGCCATCCAGAAGACAGGCATATCGGAAGCGCTTGCAAACGGCCTTATGGACATCTGCGGCACGAATCCCCTGGTGGTGCTCATTGCGCTGTGCACCCTTGGCACTTTCATCACCGAACTTGTCAGCAACACGGCCTGCGCCGCCATATTCTACCCAATAGCATACACGACTGCCATTTCCTTGAACGCCAACCCCGTGACCTTCTGCGTAGCGCTGATGATCGCCGTTTCATCAAGCTTCGCAACGCCCATCGGATCGCCCACACATATGCTGGTATATACACCCGGAGGCTACCGGTTCACCGATTTTCTCAAGGTCGGGCTGCCTATGAACATATTAATGCTGGCGGCGAACATACTTGTCACCACACTTCTCTTCCCTCTTTAGTAAGCGTAGGAACGGTGGAGCGCGTTGCGTCGAAGGGCATCGCCATAGAATATCAGATCCCAATGATGATAGTTGCCCTCAGGCAGGGCGCCACCGAGGGTGAATGCGTATTTCTCCCTGTCAAGACCGGTAACGACAAGTACATTCCTCAGCGTGTCGACTGACACCTGCGCCCGGTCACCTTCGTAGGAAAGGGTGGCGGGAGTATGGTCCGTGCGCCAGTTCAGGGGGTTAATACAGGTCACAGCGCCATCGGACACGAAACCCCACAATGACGATGTATCAGCCACAGAGTTGAAGGACACCGCCACCCCTTGACCGTGGGCATCCGTTGCCGGCACCACGTGAGGATGGACGATATCCTCATCAGAAAGACGATAACCCATCAGATATGCCGCAACCAGTCTTGCGTACTGTCCATCATCCATATGCTTGAGCAGTTCGAGGGCAAGCATCGCGCCCTGGCTGAAACCGGCCACGATGAAACGCCTGCCTCCGTTGAGACGCTTCATATAATAGTCGAATGCGGAAAAGATCTCTCTGCGGACATCGTCGTACACAGCATTGAAATCATTCCCGGGGAGAAATATCGACGAGAAGGTGAACTGATGATAATACGGGGAGAAGAAATTCAGCGAGTCCCCGAACATCCCGTCTGCGTATGCCATCTCCATATGAAGCGCATATCTCTCATCATCCGTAAGCAAGGCCGTTGGAGAGACGCTGCCGTCCTCTCTGCGGGATTCCATAACTTCAGTGGAGCAGATGTAGAACACGTCAACAAGGTCCTCATCCGGAAGAGCCGCCGAATCGTACCAGTTTTCAACGTTCCCCCACTGCTGCTGGCAGCCTGCCAGCAGAAGCGCCATAACGACACGGAAAAAATGTTTCATAATCTTGCTATGACGGTTTCAGAGGCCACCACCCTGTCGCCTTCGCGGCACAGGACCTGCGCATCCTCCGGAATGTATATGTCTATCCTCGAACCGAACTTGATGATACCGCATTGAAGGCCTGCACTGACCTCCATCCCCTCACGCGCATAACATACGATGCGCCGTGCAAAACCGCCCGCAAGCTGCTTGAAGAAGACTTCCTTCCCCGAATGCGTGACTATGGACGTGCAGCTGTGCTCATTCTCCAGGGATGCCTTCGGCTTGAAGGCGAGCATATGCTTGCCCGGATGATATTCCGTATGGCTGACCTTGCCGGTAACCGGCCAGAAATTGGCGTGCACGTCCCAGAAATCCATATAGATGGATATCATTGTGCAATACCTTCCCAGATGTTCCTCCTCGAAGTCCCTGCCGATATGGACTATTATTCCGTCGGCCACGGCTGAAACCTCATCAGGCCCGGCGGCCGGAATGCGGTCGGGCACCATATGGAACATCGTCTGCCATACGGCGAGCCATACCAGGCCTAGGGAGAACGGAATGCATACCCACCACACGCACACCCAGCGCAGCAGGGCGAAAATTGCCGCAGAGCAGAGCAGCAGCACAAGGGCTACCGTCCAGCGTGAATTCCTGTCTATATGCATATCATATCAGGCCAAAAAGTGTCAGGTACACCACTACAGCGGGCATTGCGAGCAGTGATGCGTCGAAGCGGTCGAGCAGGCCCCCGTGTCCGGGCATTATGTTCCCGGAGTCCTTCATTCCGTGCTGGCGTTTCAACTGGGACTCTACAAGGTCTCCCAAAGTGCCGAACAAAAGAGTCAGCGCACCAACAGCCAGCCAGTGCGCAAGCCCGAGCGGAACAAAGCCGACAAGGTGCAGCGCCACGGCGGCGCCGAAGGTGAAGACTGTGCCGCCTGCGATTCCCCACCACGACTTCTTGGGGGAAATTGCCGGAAAAAGTTTCCTGCTGTTCTCCTTCTGACCCAGCAGCATTCCAAGCGCATAGGCGCCTATGTCGTTGGTCCATATTATTATGAACACGGAGAGGAAGAGGCGGCCGGAAAACGTCCCGTCGGGAGCGAACACCATACGCAGCGACAGGATGAACGGAAGAAGGATGTAGAGGAGCGGGCAAAGCAGCATCGGCAATGTAGCGGGTTCCGCAGTCCGGTACCTGAAAAGCACCATCACGCAGGCGGCGACGGGGAACAGGGCTCCGGCATACAGCCAACGGGGATCGGCACCGAAGCCGAGGCAGGAAGCTTCAGTCAGAATGAACAGCGCCGCCCCGGCCGTCAGGACAGCGCGCTCGGCGATGAAACCGTGATGAAGAGTCATCCGCCAGTACTCGTGCATCATCTCACAGACGATGAAACATACCCCGGCGAGGAAGAAGCTCAGCCTCAGGGAGCACAGTATCATCAGCGCCAGAAAGCAGGCGCCCGTTGCGGTACGTATGGCGAGTTTGCGCTGCATAATGCCGTCAGAACAATGTGGCTTCCTTGCCGGGACGGGGCCCGAGTATCCTTTCAAGGTCGTCGGAGAAAATCACTTCCTTCTCAAGAAGCTGCTGAGCGAGAGCATCCCAGCCTGAACGGTACTTGGCAAGGACATCCATCGCCGTGCGGTGCGCCTGATCTATGAGTGACTTCACCTCCTTGTCGATGAGTTCGGAAGTCTTGTCGCTGTAGGGCTTCTGGAATTCATAATTCCCCTGCCCTGTGGAGTCGTAGTATGAGATATGGCCCAGTTTGTCGCTCATTCCGTAATATGCGACCATTGCGTAGGCCTGCTTTGTAATCTTCTCGAGGTCGCTCAGGGCGCCTGTCGAGAGTGTGCCGTTGACTATCTCCTCCGCAACGCGGCCTCCGATTGTGGCCGCCATCTCATCCATCATCTGTTCCCTGGTGGAAAGCTGACGCTCCTCGGGGAGGTACCACGCGGCGCCGAGAGACTGTCCTCGAGGTATGATGGTGACCTTCAGCAGAGGGCTGGCGGCGGGAAGCATCCAGCTCACGGTGGCGTGACCGGCCTCGTGATAGGCTATGGTCTTCTTCTCCTCAGCGGAAATTATCTTGCTGCGACGTTCAAGGCCGCCGATGATGCGGTCTATCGCGTCAAGGAAATCCTGCTTGTCAACAACCTGCTTGTCGTGACGTGCGGCAATGAGGGCCGCCTCATTGCACACGTTGGCTATATCCGCCCCGGAGAAGCCGGGAGTCTGTTTGGCAAAGAATTCCACGTTGAAATCGGGGGACAGTTTCAGGCCCTTGAGATGGACCTGGAATATTTCCTCGCGGTCCTTCAGTTCGGGAAGGTCGACGTGTATCTGACGGTCAAAACGTCCGGCACGCATAAGAGCCTTGTCGAGTATGTCGGCGCGGTTTGTTGCGGCCAGGATTATGACACCGGAATTGGTGCCGAATCCGTCCATCTCGGTAAGAAGCTGGTTGAGGGTGTTCTCCCTCTCGTCGTTGGAGGTAAAGCCACCGTTCTTGCTGCGGGCGCGTCCCACTGCATCTATTTCATCGATGAATACGATGCAGGGCGCCTTCTCCTTTGCCTGACGGAAAAGGTCCCTTACACGTGAGGCTCCAACGCCGACGAACATCTCCACGAAATCGGAACCTGAAATGGAGAAGAAAGGCACGTTGGCTTCACCGGCCACCGCCTTGGCGAGCAGGGTCTTGCCCGTGCCGGGAGGGCCCACGAGAAGCGCGCCCTTGGGAATCTTTCCGCCCAGAGCCGTATACTTTGCAGGATTCTTCAGGAAGTCAACAATCTCCATCACCTCAACCTTCGCTTCCGCAAGACCGGCTACATCCTTGAAAGTGACCTTCGTACCATTCTGGTTTTCATAGAGTTTGGCCTGTGACTTGCCGACGTTGAACACTCCGCCGGGGCCACCGCCGCCCATATTCCGCACCGGGCGCATCATTATCAGCCACATCACTATGAGCAGCAGGGGGAAGAGTATCCATTCGAGCACGTCCCCCCAATAACTCTTGCGTTCGGATATGACTATGCGGAAGCCGCCGTCTTCCGGAAGAGTCTCATTGAGAGCCTCAAGTTCGTGCTCCGGCTCGAAAGCCGCAGAGACGAGAAAATAGTACTGAGGCCCGCCCTGCGGAATCTTGCCGCCGAACTCGTCATCATACTTTCCCAATGCCTCACGGCGGAGTGACACCTCACCGCGTCCGTTGTTGCGTATGAACTCTATCTTCTCGATGTCAGCGCAGAATGTGGAATCCTTTATGTCAGTCCATTCCTTCTTTACAGGCTCCGCCTTGCCGCTCCCGAACCACAGGTATGCAATACCTGCAAGAAGAACGGTGTACAGGACCAGCATACCTATGCGCGATCCGTTGAGCTTCGGCTTCTGGGGACCCTTTCCGTCGGGTTTCGTTCCAGGGTTCATATCAGGTTTCCCGTTTCCGGGCAGTTTCTGTTCCATATCAGTCCTCGTCTTTATATTCCACCTTCACGGCATCCGCCCAGAGATCCTCAAGGCGGTAGAATTCACGCTGCTCCGTCTGGAATACGTGAACGACTATGTCACCGTAGTCCAGGATAACCCAGAATGCGTTCTCCCGTCCCTGGACACGCAGGGGCCCACGGTCGCAGCAGGCATACATCTGCTCCTCGACGTTATCGCAGATGGCATTGACCTGCGTGGTCGAGTCGGCATTGCAGATTACAAAGCAGTCACATATCGTGGAGGTGGTCAGTTTGCGGAAATCAAGAGAAATGACGCCCTGAGCCTTCTTTTCAAGCATCGCGTGGGAGATGGTCCTCAGGCCTGTAAGGAGGGCGGCCTCCTCCGTATCCACAATCCTTATCCCGGTTTCAGTCTTTTTGTCCATTATTTGTTGTAAATTTGTGCGTTTCAATCCATATTACGTATCATTTGCAAATATAGTCAAATTTCCCGCCAAAAGCTATCCGCCATTTCCAAATGCCGACAAAACCACATATTGTCAGACTGCTCTCGGTCAAGTCCACAAACACCTGGTGTGAAAGCAGGCTCCCTTCGCTGTCAAGCCTCACGACAGTGTCCGCCTTCAGGCAGAGCGCCGGCCGCGGGCAGAGGGGGAACAGGTGGGAGTCGGCCGCCGGAAAGAACCTCACGTTTTCACTGGTCTTCAAGCCGCGGGCCCTGCCGTCATCAGCTCAGTTCGCTATCAGTGAGGCAGTTGCACTGGGCATAAGGGACTATCTTGCAGACAGGGGCATCACCGCCAGAATCAAATGGCCCAATGACATATATGTCGGTGACGGCAAGATATGCGGCATACTTGTCAGCCACGTCATCAACGCTGACAGATTGTCAGCAAGCATAATAGGGATAGGCCTCAACGTCAATCAGACCAAGTTCGCAAGCGATGCTCCCAACCCCGTGTCAATCAAGGGGATCACCGGGAGAAGCCTCTGCCCCGGCAGGGAATTGAAGCGTCTTGAGCAGCACATCCTGCCCTACCTCGCCCTTCTGGACGAAAATCCCCCGCAGAGCGTCCTGGAAGACCTTCGCGGGGAATTCACAAAGTCCCTGTACCGCCTTGGTGAGGAACATACCTTCGAGGAATGCATACCGCTCGGGCAGGGCTTCAAGCCGTCAGGCCACCCCTTCACTGCAAGGATAACGGGTATTGACGACTGCGCGCGGCTGGTGCTTCAACTGCCGGACGGCAGCACAAGGCGCTATGCATTCAAGGAAATACGCCATATCATCTGACAAGGCCGTCCTCGCTTGTCAGGAAGTAGATGGCATATCGGCTGTCGTGGATGCCGAAGAAAGGTTCAAGCACCAGGGAATCATATTCAGGCTTGTTGAAAAGGCCCTTGACGGTGAAGTTCAGGGGTTTCCCGTCCACCGGCTCCATATCATTCAGACGATTCTCTATCTCGTTTCTCGTGCCGACCATAATGGGAGTGTCCTCTATGGGGATGAGTTCGCCGTGGGCTATGTGCGCCCAGCGTCCGTCATCCGCGACAAGCCCGTCGAGGTGTTCCTGTGAAGTCCTTGCGGCCAGAACTACGGGACCGTAGGTGACGGCCAGATATTCAGGCCTGTTGTCCAGCTCAACGACTTTCGCGTGCATAGGTGTCCTTATCTCTATGACATCGCCCTTGCGCCACTTGCGGCTGATGGAAAGGTATGACGACGGCTTAACGTCACAGGCCACCTCCTCCCCGTTCACCTTGACGCTGAAAGAGCCCTCGGAAACCCATCCGGGGCAGCGCAGGTTGATGACAAGGTCCTGCGCGCGGCGGGGTGACACCTCCATACGTATCACATCGCCGTAGGGGAAGTCCGTCCTCTGGGTGACGGTCAGGCCTTTCTCCTTCCAGTCAAGGCGCGAGGGGATGTAGAGATTGACGAACAGTTCCTTGGCGTCACAGCTGTGGGAATAGATGAATTCGCCATATTTCACGTGGTTCTCCATACCCGTGCCGACGCAGCACCACATAGCGCTGTTGGGCTGGGAATATACCCTGTAGTGGGAAGGCCTCATAGACGTGAAATAGACAAAGCCGCCGTGTTCGGGATGCTGTGTGGAAAGGATATGGTTGTACAGCGCCTTCTCATAGAAGTCGGCATATTCGGCACGATGCTCCAGGGCGAAGAGGAACTCGGTGAGCTTGAGCATATTCTTGGTGTTGCAGGATTCCGGGCCTTCGGGATGCTCCATATAGCTGATATAGTCTTCCGCTGCCGGGAAATGCTCGCTGCGGCTGTTGCCGCCGATGACCACACTGCGGTGGTTGGCGACACGGTCCCAGAAGAATTTCGCGGCCCGGTGGAAATGTGCGTCCGAGGATGCGGCGGCTATGCGGGCGTAGCCCACTGCCTTGGGCACCTGGGTGTTGGCGTGAAGGTTGTCGAGATTGTCTGTCCCGGCGGCCATATTCTCGTGGATGAACTTGTGGGAGAAACGCTTCGCCTGTTGGAGGTAGCGTTCATCTCCGGTCATATCGTAGGCATCGGCCAGCACTTCGTTCATACCGCCGAACTCCTGGAACGACATCCTCTCCATCTGTTCGTCGCTGAGGCCTTCAATCACTCCCACCGCCCAGTCACAGAGTGAAAGGAACATCCCGCGGGCCTCCTCCTGATTGCCGTACTGCCAGGCGTCACGCAGGCCGGCGAAAATCTTGTGAACGTTGTACCAGGGCACCCAGGCCTTGAAGAGAGGCCCGAAATCACCTTCCGAGACGCTTCTGAAGATCTCCGCGCCCGAGGGCACACCGCCTATGTATCCGTTGCCGTTCGCCTCCTGACAGCGTTTCAGTTCAGAAATGCAGTACTCCAGGCGTTCCAGGCAGCCGGTGTTTCCGGTGGAAGCCCAGGCCATCGCCAGAGCGGAAACGTAGTGGCCCGCCACGTGTCCGTCAAGACCTTCCCAGTTCTTGAACGGCTCCCCTTTGGGTTCGAGTCCGGCTTCCTTGAGGAAAGGCGCAAGCAGCCTGTCGGTGTCATATTCAAGAAGCACCTTGACGTCAAGGTCCTGCGCGTGCTTGAACGGGCCGTCTAGCAGCTCGACCTGATTGAGGGGGAAAGTGCCCGGATAAAGTTTTTCATCTGCCGGCTGTGTACCGCAGGCGGCGGCTACAAATGCCGCGACAACGCAAAGGAGTGGAATTCTGACGTTCATTTTTTCAAATTTTCTGTAAATATAACAATAATTTCCGGATACGTTGACTATCTTTGCCGGCCGTTATGCAGTGGCTGACAGATCTCTTTTCCAACGGCGGAGTCTCGCAGACCATACTTCTCCTGACCGTGATTTCCATCGCAGGGCTCGCCTTGGGACGGATAAAGCTGCGCGGTGTGCAGCTGGGGAGCTGCTTCGTGTTCTTCGTCGCAATCGCCGCAGGCCATTTCACCCACAGGCTCGGGATACAGACCGACGCCGCGATGATGGATCTTGCAAAGAACTTCGGCCTGGTCATTTTCGTATATACCCTCGGCCTGCAGTGCGGTCCGGGATTCTTTGCATCCCTGAGGAAGAACGGACTGAAACTCGTGCTCTGCTCGGCCGGTGCGATAGCGGCCGGATCCCTTCTCACAGCGCTCTTTGCCGGCATGCTTCACCTCAAAGGCGCCGAAGCCGTCGGACTTCTTGCAGGTGCGGTGACCAGCACACCGGCCCTTATCGCGGCGCAACAGGCGGTTCTCGATATGGACCCCTCGGCCGTCGATGCCGCCAACGCCGTCGGCGCGGCATACGCCGTGGGCTACCCTTTCAGCGTTCTTACCGTGCTTCTGTGCATCAGCCTTCTGAAGGCCGTTTTTCCCGCCAGCGCAAAAAGGAGTTCCGGCAGGTCCACCGACAGATACACCGCAGCCACCGAAGTGCACGTCTGCAACAGCGCCCTGTTCGGGAAGACCGTAAGGGAGATTGTCAAGCACAGCGGATTCCATTTCGTCATATCGAGGGTGTGGCGCAACGGTGAGGTTCAGATTCCGGTCAGCGACACGGTCATCGAGGCGGACGACCATCTGCTTCTGATCTGCGACAAGGAGGACATTCACAAGTTCGGAGCCATTTTCGGGCACGAGGAGAACAAGGACTGGAACAGGCCTGACATCGACTGGGACATAATTGACCGCAAGCTTGTAAGCGTCCATCTGCGCGTGACCAACGACAACGTGGTGGGCGTGGATATGAAGAGCCTCAAGTTCCGCAACAAATACGGCGTCAACATCACACGCATCAACCGGGCGGGCATCACCCTTGTGCCTTCGGCTGACACCACCCTCCAGTTCGGCGACCGCCTTACGGTCGTGGGTGACGAGTCGAAGATCAAGCTGCTGGCCAAGGCCGTGGGCAATGAGGAGCAGAGGCTCAACGAGCCCAGGCTCATCCCCATTCTGGCCGGCATCTTTCTTGGCGTACTGCTTGGAAGCATTCCAATAAGACTGCCCGGCATCAGCGCGCCGCTGCGGCTTGGCATTGCCGGAGGACCGATCATAGTAGGCATACTGATGGGCGCTTTCGGACCGAAACTTCACATAACGACATATACCACAAGGGCCGCCAACCTGATGATCAGGCAGCTCGGCATCACTTTCTTCTTCGCCTCTCTGGGATTGAGCGTCGGAACGGATTTCGTGGAGACGGTCTTCTGCGCGCAGGGACTCAAGTGGGCGGCGGCCGCCGTCCTTCTTGCAGGTCTGCCTCTGCTCATCACGGGAATATTCTGCGAAAAGGTGCTGAAAATGGATTTCGCCAAGAATGTCGGTATGCTCTGCGGCGTTGCGACCAACCCAAACGCCCTTGCCTACTGCAACACGGTCCTGGACAACGACAATCCCGCCGAAGCCTACGCGACGGTCTATCCGCTGACAGTATTCCTCAGAGTGTTCATATCCCAGCTGCTGACAGTCCTGCTCTAAAATATCTTGCGAAACTGAAATAATGTTGCTACATTTGCGCATCCTTTGAAAGGGGACAGTGCTTCATACGGTCCCCGCAAATATTAAACTATACTACTTAATGATTTCAAAATCGCAGTTGGAAGGCAAATCTCAGGAGGAGATTGTGGCCATCGCCAAAAAATTGGGTATCCAGAAACCCGAATCGTTCAAGGACACACAGGACCTCATATACGAAATACTTGACAACCAGGCTGACAACCCGCAGCAGGAAACACCCTCCGAGGGAAGGAAGACTCCGGCAAAACGCGGGCGCAGGAAAGCTGAGCTTAAGACGGAGGCTGCTGCCGTAAAGCAGGAGGAGAAACCCGAAACGGCCGAAACACCCAAACAGCCCGAGGACGGCAAGCCCCGTCGCGGCCGTCCCAGGAAGAAGGTTGAAGTTCCTGCTGGGATTGCGGAGGCTGCCGCCGTTCAGGAGCCCGCACCCGCACCCGCACCGCAGCCCCAGAACGAGAAGAAGCAGCGTCAGAGAGTGCGCATAAACAAGAGCCAGCAGGTCGGTATAAACGGAGAAGCCGATTCCGTGGAGATCAGAAAGGATTATGAAGTGATACGCAAGGTGGAGATTCCGGAAAGCGCAAAGCCGGCCGGGATCGAAACCGGACAGCCTCAGCAGCCCGCCCAGTCACAGAATCAGGAGCAGAAAGCCGAACA
Organism: Bacteroidales bacterium; assembly: GCA_045600965.1. Classification (GTDB taxonomy): domain Bacteria; phylum Bacteroidota; class Bacteroidia; order Bacteroidales; family UBA932; genus RGIG6374. The sequence continues at coordinate 43,046 of JAZRYW010000027.1, forward strand.
GGGTCAGAAGTCCGAACAGGGTCAGAAGTCCGAGCAGAGTCAGAAGCCCAGGCAGATGAAGAACTCCTCCCAGGAGAAGAAGCAACAGGGCAGACAGCAGAGCCAGCAGCCTCAGCAGCCTCAGCAGCCCAGAATCGAATATGAGGGCATAGTCGAGGCCTCCGGCGTCCTTGAGATAATCCCCGACGGATATGGCTTCCTCCGCTCATCGGACTACAACTACCTCAGTTCACCCGATGATATCTATGTCTCACAGCAGCAGATCAAGAACTATGCTCTCAAGACCGGTGACACCATTTTCGGAGAGATACGTCCCCCCCGCGAAGGCGACAAGTACTTCCCCCTCGTGAAGGTCAATTCCATCAACGGACGCACGCCCGAATACATCCGTGACAGAGTACCCTTCGATTTCCTCACGCCTCTTTTCCCCGATGAGAAATTCAACATCTGCGGCGCAGGCCACAACAGCAACCCGTCAATCCGCATAGTGGATCTCTTCACTCCTATAGGGAAAGGACAGAGAGGCCTTATCGTGGCGCAGCCCAAAACAGGTAAGACGGTATTGCTCAAGGATATAGCAAATGCCATAGCGGACAATCACCCCGAAGTCTATATGATAGTCCTGCTCATCGACGAGCGCCCCGAGGAAGTCACCGACATGCAGAGGTCCGTCAATGCGGAGGTCATAGCCTCCACCTTCGACGAGCCTGCCGAACACCACGTCAAGGTTGCCAATATGGTGCTTGAAAAGGCCAAGAGGCTTGTGGAATGCGGCCACGACGTGGTCATACTGCTCGACTCCATAACAAGGCTCGCGCGCGCATACAACACCGTCCAGCCCGCATCGGGGAAAGTGCTCTCGGGCGGTGTGGACGCCAATGCCCTTCAGAAGCCCAAACGCTTTTTCGGCGCTGCCCGCAACATAGAGAACGGCGGTTCACTGACCATACTCGCCACAGCCCTCACCGAAACCGGATCGAAGATGGACGACGTCATCTTCGAGGAATTCAAGGGCACCGGCAACCTGGAACTCCAGCTCGACCGCAAGCTCTCCAACAGACGCATATTCCCTGCAGTGGACGTAACCTTGAGTTCTACAAGGCGTGACGATCTGCTGTACAACCCCGAATTCATCAACAGGGTATGGATACTCCGCAACCACCTCGCGGATATGACATCCCTCGAGGCTATGGAGTTTATGAAGACTCAGATTGAGCGCAGCCGCAACAACGGGGAACTGCTGATTATGATGAACGGGGACTAGGAGTCAGTCCCCTGTTTTCCGTTGAAACCGGACAGTCTTTCAGCCGCATAGGCTGCGGTGATGGTGAATGTCCTGTGCCCGGATGTGGGCGCCTCATACATCGCGTCCATCATTATGGTCTCGCAGATGCTTCTGAGCCCGCGGGCTCCGAGGCCGAACCTGATGGAGGTGTCCACTATCAGATCGAGAACCTCGTCCTTGACGTTGAGTTTGATGCCGTCCATCTTGAAAAGGCGTGCATACTGCTTGAGCAGGGCGTTCTTAGGCTTGACAAGTATGTCCAGCAGGGCCTCCCGGCTGAGCGGTTCAAGGTGAGTTATGACAGGAAGGCGGCCGATTATCTCAGGGATGAGCCCGTAAGAGCGAAGATCCTGAGGAGCCACGTAGTTGATAAGTTCCGACTTGGCTATATGTCCGTTCTTGACGGAATTGCCATAGCCCACCACCTGGGTGTTGAGTCTGTTGCCGATATGGCGTTCGATGCCCTCGAAAGCCCCGCCGCAGATGAACAGTATGTCGGTGGTGTCAACTTCTATGAACTTCTGCTCCGGGTGCTTGCGTCCTCCCTGCGGAGGCACGTTGACCTTGTTGCCTTCCAGAAGCTTGAGCATAGCCTGCTGCACCCCCTCCCCCGAAACATCACGCGTTATGGAAGGATTGTCGCTCTTGCGGGCAATCTTGTCGATCTCGTCGATGAACACTATTCCCCTCTGGGCGCGCTTCACATCATAGTCAGCATTCTGAAGGAGACGTGTGATGATGGTCTCCACGTCCTCACCGACATAGCCGGCTTCAGTCAGCACGGTGGCGTCGACTATGGCGAACGGCACATCGAGCATCATTGCGACAGTGCGGGCCAGAAGTGTCTTTCCGGTACCGGTGGGCCCCACAAGCAGAATGTTGGATTTCTCAATCCGGGTATCGTCATCGGTCTCGTGGCTGAGGAGCCGCTTGTAGTGGTTGTAGACTGCGACAGAGAGATATTTCTTGGCCTGGTCCTGGCCAATGACATACTGGTCGAGAAAATCTGTTATCTCCTTTGGCTTCAGCAATTTAAGCTGATGAACATCGCTCGCGGAGCCCTTCCCGGCCCCCGCCTTCGCCTCCTTGCGGCCGAGGAGTTCGTCCGCATAGGAATGAGCGTTGTCTATGCAGTCAAGACAGATATAGCCGGTCTGTCCGGCAAGGAGCAGATCAACCTCATCCTGCGACCTTCCGCAGAACGAGCAGCGCGGCTGCTTATCCTTCCTGTCAGCCATTGGCGCGGCTCTGTTTTGACAGGATGGAATCCACCATACCGTATGCGACGGCTTCGGGGGCGGTCATCCAGAAATCGCGGTCGGCGTCGGCGACTATCTGTTCCTTCGACTTGCCCGTGTGCTGTGCGAGTATCTGGTAGAGTTCATCCTTGACAATCGCAATCTGGCGCGCCGTGATCTCGATATCCGAAGCCTGGCCCTGGGCTCCGCCCATAGGCTGATGTATCATCACCCGCGAATGGGGAAGCGCATAACGCTTTCCGTGCGTTCCCGCAGTCAGTATCACTGAAGCCATGGAGGCGGCCATACCGGTGCATATGGTCTGCACGTCGCAGTTGATTATCTGCATCGTGTCATATATTCCGAAACCGCTGTATACCGACCCTCCGGGTGAGTTGATGTAGAGGCTGACGTCACTCTTCACGTCCGACGAGTCCAGGAAGAGCAGCTGGGCCTGTATGATGTTCGCCACGTCGTCATTGATCTCGCAGCCGAGAAAGATGATGCGGTCCATCATAAGACGGCTGAACACGTCCATCGAAGCCACGTTCAGGCGCCTCTCCTCGATGATGGTGGGGTTGATGTAGCCCGAAGTGAACTTCGTGTAGCTGTCAATGGTGTTGCTGCTCAGGCCGCAGTGTCCCACTGCATACTTTTCGAATTCCGTTTTCATAGCCGCCGTTTATTTGAGTTCCCTGAATTTCTCCACGGAAATGCGCTTTTTTTCAAATGAGATCACGCCCTTGACAAAGTTGATGACCTTGTCGTCCATAACCTTGTCATACAGGCGCTGCGCCTGCTGCTGGTCCTTGAGTATGGACTCGGCATAGGATGAAAGGGTGTCGGCGGGAACGTCGTTCATACCGTACATCGAGAACTGGTACTGTGCAAACCACATAGCCTCTTTCTGAAGGTCTTCCTTCTCCACCTTGAGGCCCTTGTTCTTCACGAACCAGTTGCGTATCATCTGCCAGCGGAAGTCCTCGAGGAAGCCGTCGAATTCCTTTTCGATCTCCTCTTTCGTAACCTTGCCTTCATTGGCTTCGAAGACCCATCTCTTCATAAAGGCTTCAGGCAGTCTGATGGCTGTCTTGTCGAGCAGATAGGTGCGGATGTCACGGCCGAGGCGGTATTCGCTCTCCGACTGGTATTCCTCCCTGAGACGTTCGGCTATCTTGCCCATAAACTCCTCCTCGTTGTGAACGGTGTCGGCTCCGAACATACGGTCGAACACTTCCTGAGTGGGTTCAGCGTCCTTGAAGGACTTGACTTCCTTTACAGTGAGAGTCCACACGGGCTCCTTGGATGCGAGTTCCTCCTTGCTCATATTGAGCATTGCGGCCCTGTCGCTTTCGTTCTTGAAAGCCTCGACGACGTTGATGTCGAAGGAATCACCCTTCTTCTTGCCGACGAACATATCCTTTGCCATATCCTCGAGCGAACGGAGAGCGACATACGCGTTCTCAACCTTTTCCTCACCCTGCTGGAAGTCGGCGACTACAACGTCATCGGCACCGGCCTTTTCAACTTCCTCCATCGTGCCGAACTGCTTGAGCATGCTCGAGCGGTAACTTTCCTTTGCCTTTTCGGTGACGGTGATGGCATATTCAGTGACCTTGTCGGCCTCAGAGATGTTGATGTCAAGGTCGGGAGAGAGAGCGATGTCGAAAGTGAAGGTATAGGGGCCTTCCTTCTCCCAGTCATTGGCGGGGGCATCCTCAGCGGGAAGGGGTTCACCGAGCACGTTGAGCTTGTTGTCGTCTATGTACTTGTTGAGAGCCGAAGTGACTGTCCCGTTGATGGCATCCGACATTGCGCTGCCGCCATAGAGCTTCTCGATGAGGCCCATAGGAGCCATACCCTTGCGGAAACCGCGGATATCGGCGTTGCGGCGGAATTCTTTCAACTTTTTCTGACGTTCAGGCTCGAAATCTGCCTTTTCGACGGTGATGCCCAACTGGAGGTTGAGATCGTCAATCTGTTTTGCTGTGTAGTTCATTTTGAGTATATATTCTTTATTTTCCTAATCGAACTATTTATCTATAAGGGGTGCAAAAATAGTCATTTTTTCGATAACTTTGCAGTTATTGTACCCCAATGTGGCAAAAATGGCTGACAACTACCTTGAAAAGAGATATGAGGAAGTGTTCGGCAGCGCTGTCAAGGAGAAATATTCCCTTCCCTGCCCGCCTCTTGCTGTAGTAGCCGTAGGCAAACCCATAAGAAACCGTTGAAATTGAGAATCTGTTTTGAAATAATGATATGCTGATAGAACGCTGTTGCACTGATTCCACCGAGGTCGCCCTGGCGATGCGCTTCGGTGCGGGCAGGGTTGAACTCTGCCGTGACCTTGAAACTGGAGGTCTCACCCCCTCGGAAGACCGGATAGAGCGGTCCGTGGCCATAGGGCTGCCCGTTCACGTGCTCATCCGGCCCCGTGGCGGTGATTTCACATACACTGAAGCCGAGGCCCTGCAGATGGTCAAGGAAATAAGGATATGCCGGAGGCTCGGTGCCAGGGGCGTGGTCATTGGGGCTCTCGACGGCGACGGCGATGTTGACATTCCCCTTATGCGCAGGCTCATCGGCGCGGCTCAGGGAATGGACATCACCTTCCACCGCGCGTTCGACAGATGCAACGATCCCTATGCCGCACTCGAGGAAATAATATCATTGGGATTCAACAGAATACTCACCTCAGGCCAGGGACGCAACGCCTACGAGGGCCGTGCCGTACTTGCCGAACTTGTACGCAGGGCTGTCCGGCGCATCACGATAATGCCCGGGGGCGGTGTCACGCCCGAAAACATTGGAGAAATCGCAAGGGCCTGCGGCGCCGCCGAATTCCACGGCTCGAGGCTCTGCGCCGATGAACGATCTTCCGCTACAGTCCTGACATCACTCTTCTGAGATCTTCTGCCAGGGAGGTATTGTAGCCCTGACGGATGTAGACCGTACGGCCGAAACTGTCGCATACTGCCACGACGGGGGGCTTGCATATTGCCAGATCCGCTCCCTTGCAGAGGGTTTCCAGCACCCTTTCACCGGGATCTGTACCATATACGGCCGATTTGAGCGAAGGAATGTGAGGTCCGCCGAGTATCACGCTCCTGAAGCTTCTGTCAAGCAGGTGGGCGACTGCGTCCAGTTCCCTGACAGCGTGGTTGGAAGGCTCGTCCGATTCCCCGAGCACGGCCACGAGGAAGTATCCCCTGCCGGTGGCGGACAGAAGGGAGGTCTCCCTGTGGGAAGATTCCTCAAGGAAGGGAGTTTCAGGATCCATTGAGCCCACTACGGACAGCTTTTCTGACGCATCCCTCAGGATGAGGGGCACCTCCACCTGGCAGCCCTCCACAACGGGGAATATCTCCACGTGCGCCAGCACGCTGCCGTCGGCCATCCTGCGGCCGGAAGTCAGCATATAGCAGCCCGCCTCAAGGCTGAGGGGGAAGACTTCCGTCCAGGGACAATGGTCGGAATCATCCTCGAAGCTCAGTAGCGAAGGGGATCCTCCGGATATGGAGGATATGGTGAAATGGTGGTAATATTCCGGCACAAGGTCGCTTTCGCATAAGGCGGTCACCACTCCTCGGGGAGCATCCTCCACAGGCGCGCTTCCCGTCAGGGCATCAAGCTGTTCGTCGAATCCCAGCGCCCTGCACAGGGCGACATAGAAGATATCCTTCGAACGGGTGTCAGCCTTCCTGCTTTTCCATACATCCGATGGAGCCATCCTCAGGCCCTGAGGATTACGGAGAGTGTCCAGCTCTATGGCAGCATCGACCCAGGCCGCCACATCAGCCTTCGACGAGGCTTCAATGCTGCCCGAAAGCAGGCCGTAGAAGGGTTTCAGCGGCTCGAGTTCAACTCTGGGACACATACGGCCGAAAGCATCCTCAAGCACGTCGGCAGTGACGTCCCCGAGGTCCTTTTCCGAAAGCGAAGCCAGCAGAGCTTCCGCCTCCCAACCGGGATGGGAGGCCAGGAATGCGGCAACGGCCGGATTGTCGTGGGGATGTGAGGCCCTGATGGAGTCCTCCACCGCCAGACGCAGCGAATTGGCATTCACCTCAGAAGGCGAAGCATCCGTCACAATGGGATTCTCAGGGGGCGGAACTATGTCGAAATCAAAGGAGCGGCGCTCCCCTATCCTGTGTTCGAGGACAAGCGTACAAGGTTCCGGCCCTGCCTTGGCAAGCGCGAACCTATCGCCCTTGCACGCCCATATCATCATATCGCCGCAGCCGGTGTCAAGCGACGCACGGCCTTCGGAATCACTGGTATAACGGGCGACGGGATAGAACTCACCGTAGTTGTAGATCATAAACTCCACGTGTGCGCCTTCCACGGGGGCTCCGCTTTCGTCAAGCACCGTCACAACTGTCTTGCGGGCATCGACATAGCCGCGTATGACATTTATTTCCGTGTAGAGGGCCGTTCTGGAAATGACATCCTCATCTCCGTGATAATCCCCGAACACCTTGGTGTGCAGAATCAAAGCTCTCGACACCGGAGCGTTGAACCAGGCCATATCAAGCCTCGGCTCCGGCTCACAGGCCCCCAGAAAATGCCATCTGCCATCAACCCACACCTCAACCCAGGCGTGGTTGTCATCGGTATGGGCCCAGCGCGGCGTATAGACCTGACGTGCGGGAATGCCTGCGGCACGCAGGGCTGCAACTGCCAGCACCGACTCCTCCCCGCACCTTCCGAGGCCGCGGAGCATTGTGGCGCAGGGAGCGGAAGTCCTGCCGTCCGAGGGCGCATAGGTGGCCTGCTCGTGGCACCAGTGATTGATTTCAAGGGCCGCTTCGGAAAGCGTCATACCGGCTACCCGGGAACAGAGCGTGTCTGCGTACAAAGTGCGGAAATCATCCAGATTCTCATTGTTGACGCGGAGCGGAAGCACGAAATGACGGAACTCCCGTTCCGGAATTCCCCAGTCCATACGCTGTCGCACCTCAAGCGTTTTTTCCACATTGGCCTGCCAGTATTCACGGCCGAAGGCCACGGAATCCGGCAGAGGCATATATCTGTAAAGGAAATCAAGATATTGCTCCACGCTCCGGGATTCATCCCGTCCGCAGGAAAGCGCCGCAAGCATAAGGGCGAGCGCGGTCATCACCTTCTTCATGTTCTTCCCTAAGAATCTGTTTTGAAATGGTTCACGAAAATTATTATAGGTTATTTTTCAGTAGATTTTTTGATGATTTGAAGGAGCAACGGGGTTCCGTTGTGACTGAAAAGCAGCGAAAAATATGCGAAAAAGAAACATAAGTATTGAAG
>JAZRYW010000028.1:0-41725 GCA_045600965.1 Bacteroidales bacterium
TAGCGGTGAGGGTCCACCTCTTCCCATTCCGAACAGAGAAGTTAAGCTCACTTGCGCCGATGGTACTGCTACACCAGGTGGGAGAGTAGGTTGCCGCCAAATTTTCAGAGGTCGACCAGAAATGGCCGACCTCTTTTTTTAAAAGGATATTTCACGATGATACTGCACACGGACAGCCTCCATAGGATAGCATATGCCACGGATGCGAGTGCATACAGGGAACTGCCGTATGGAGTTGCCTGTCCCGAGAATCCGGAGGATATACTCATACTGATGGATCAAGCCCGGAAACGCTCGCTCTGTCTGATACCGAGGGCAGGAGGGACATCGATAGCGGGTCAGGTGGTGGGCTCCGGACTTGTCGTGGACGTAAGCCGCCATCTGAATTCCATATTGGAGATTGATGCCGACCGGCGCTGGGCAAGGGTTGAACCGGGTGTCGTACGTGACGAACTGAACCTGGCATTGAAGCCCCTTGGAGTGTTCTTCAGCCCGGAGACGTCCACTTCATCGCGCTGCTGCATCGGAGGAATGGTCGGCAACAACTCCTGCGGCACGCACTCTCTCGTATATGGCTCCACAAGACATCACCTGCTTGGCCTGAAAGGCTATCTTTCTGACGGAACGTTCTTCGATACGGAGAAACTGGACGCTGACCCCACCTGCCGGCCTGAGGGCATACTGGGGGCCATAATCAGTCAGATGCGCCGTTGGCAGACAGACCGTGAGGCGCGCCTGTCGATAGAACGAAATTTCCCGGACAGTACACTGCGCCGCCGGAGTTGCGGATATGCCATTGATGAGGCTCTGGAGGCTATGGACCGGGACCTTCCCGGTACGGCTATGTGCCGCCTGATTGCCGGTAGCGAGGGTACTCTCTGTTTCATCACTGAAATCAAGCTTTCCCTTGATCCGCTTCCACCGGAACCTTCTATGGTGCTGTGCGCACACTGCGCGTCATTGTCCGATGCGTTTGACGCAAACCTTGTTGCCCTTGCCCACCAGCCGTCCGCGGTTGAGCTGATGGACGGCAGGATACTTCAGCTGAGCAGGACGGTCCCCGCCGCGATGAAGAACAGATTCTTCGTCCAGGGAGATCCGGCAGCCCTTATCATAGCGGAATTCAACGGCCCCCGAATGGAGGCCTCGGCCGACGCCATGGAGGCGGAACTGGCCGCTTCGAAACTTGCCACAACCTGCACCCGCGTATATGGCGCCGATGTTTCGAGGGTGTGGGCGCTTCGCAAGGCCGGACTCGGAGTCCTCTCTTCTGTAAGCAGCGGCGCCAAGCCGATAGGCGTGATAGAAGATACGGCTGTATCTCCGCAGAGGCTGAAGGAGTACGCCGCCGATATGGGGAGGATGCTCGATTCCCTCAATCTGGATTGCGTCTATTACGGACACATATCGACGGGAGAACTCCATCTCCGGCCCGTGATCGACATAAAGACGGCCCGAGGCAGGGCATTGTTCCGGGAGGTGGCCGAAAAGACGGCGCAGATAGTTCGCAAGTACCACGGCAGCCTGAGTGGAGAACACGGTGACGGCCGCCTGAGAGGGGAGTTCATACCCTTGATGTATGGACCGCTGTGCTATGGCCTGATGCGTGACTTGAAGGCCTGCTGGGATCCTGAAGGCATCTTCAATGCAGGGAAGATAATCGACACTCCTCCGATGGATGACTGCCTGCGCTATGACGAGGGCCAGAAATACAATGTTCCCGACAACGTCTCCAACAGGGAACTGCTGTGCTCGATAGAGAGGTGCAATGGCAGCGGCGACTGCCGCAAGTCACAGTTGATGGGAGGGACGATGTGCCCTTCCTGGAAAGTCTCACACGATGAACTTATGACCACCCGGGCCCGTGCCAACGTGCTGCGGGAATGTCTCACGCGCGGGGACGGATTCTCCTCCGCAGAGGCGCTTCAGGTGCTTGACTCCTGCCTTGCCTGCAAGGGCTGCCGTTCGGAATGCCCTTCCAATGTGGATATGACTGCAATACGGTCTGAAGTCCTCGACAGGATACATAAGGAAAAAGGCATACCGTTGCGCAGTTTTCTGGTATCGCATCTTTCCGCCGTCGAGCATATGGGCCGCGTTGTCCGCCCTCTTTATAATTTCGTCGCTTCCCGGAGGCTTTCCGCCGCGCTGGTGTGCAGGGCGGTGGGCTTTGCGCCCGAAAGACGCATTCCCACGCTGAGCCGTGGCTCGATGGCTTCAAGGGTAAAGGCCCTTCAGAAGGATATGCCGTCAGAAAAAGCATCCAAAGGCACGGTTCTTCTGTACGCCGATGAGTTTACAGACCTTCAGGAGTCTGAACTTGGTGAGAAATTCGCGGCTCTTCTGATACGCCTTGGATACAGGGTGGAGGTCCCCCGCTGTGTGGAAAGCGGCAGGGCTGCCATATCAAAGGGCTGCCTCGGCACTGCCGTAAAGCGTGCGGAGCATAATGTGGCCCTCCTTGCTGACAAGGTTGGGGAAGCCGCTCCCCTGGTGGGGATAGAACCCTCCTGCATACTCACCTTCCGTGATGAATATCCGCGCCTTTTGTCCGCTCCGCTGCAGAAGAAGGCAGAGAAGATGGCCTCCAACTGCCTTCTTTATGATGAATTCATTATGAGGGAGGTCGAAGCCGGCCGCATCGGTGAAAGTGATTTCCGCTCTGACGAGGTGGAGATATGGCTCCACGGACATTGCCATCAGAAGGCTCTTGTAGGTGTGGAGAAGACAGCCTCCGCACTGCGCCTGTTGCCCGGTGCCAGGGTCAATGTGATCGATTCGGGGTGCTGCGGTATGGCGGGCGCCTTCGGCTATGAGAAGGAACACTACCGTACTTCCCTCGCCATCGGCGAACTTATGCTCTTCCCGACTGTAAGGAAGGTGACCTGTGGCTCGTCACCGGCGCTCATAGCAGCCCCCGGCACTTCCTGCAGGACACAGATTTTCGACGGAACCGGTGTCAGGGCATACCATCCCATAGAGATACTTTACCGGTGGCTCAAGTAAGCATTCCCGGCCTGAACAATCCTGCCGATCAGCGTGGCGGAAGAGCAACTTACCGCTTCCACCGTAACGTGATCACCGGCCTTGATCTCACGCCCGTCTTCCGGCTTGTCGAACACGAACATCTTGTTCTGTGAATTCCGGCCGGTGAGTTGGGCGTCCGATCTTTTGGAGCAGCCTTCGACAAGGATATCGAAGGACTTGCCGAGGTCTCTCCTGTTGCTTTCGAGCGAAAGGCGGTTCTGAAGAGCTATTATCCGGTTCAGCCTCTCTATCTTGAGTTCGTGGGGAACATCATCCTCAAACTGGCGGGCGCTTCTGGTCCCCGGGCGTTCAGAATATGCGAAGAGGAAGGATGAGTCGAATCCGACTTCCTCGAACAGGCTCATCGTCTGCTCGAAATCCTCAGGAGTTTCTCCGCAGAATCCCACAATGACATCGGTAGAGATGGCGCAGTCGGGTATTATCTCGCGGATACGGGCAATCCTTTCCATATAGCGGGCCCTGTCATAGTGCCGGTTCATACGCTTGAGCACGCTGTCGCTGCCTGACTGCACCGGCAGATGGATATGCCTGCAGATGTTTGGGTGGCGGGCCATCGCAAGGAGCACATCGTCGCTGATGTCATTGGGATAGGATGTTGAGAACCTGACCCTGAGGCCTTCGGACACCTCACTGACCATCTCCAGCAGGCGGGCGAACGTCACGACGGTGCCGTCTGCGTCGGACCAGTTGTATGAGTCCACGTTCTGCCCCAGAAGGCAGACCTCCCTGTATCCCGATCTGAAGAGGTCTCCGGCCTCCGCCACTATGGTTCGGGCGTCACGGCTGCGTTCACGGCCTCTGGTGAACGGGACAACGCAGTATGAACAGATATTGTCGCATCCCCTCATTATGGAGATGAAGGCCGAAACGCCATTGCGGTCAGTCCTTACGGGCTTGATGTCGGCATAGGTCTCCTCGTGCGACAGCAGGACGTCCATCTGTTTTGTCCCTTTTCGGGCTGCGGCTATCAGAGCGGGAAGGGCCCGGTATGAGTCCGGACCGGCAACTATGTCGACTGTGGGATGCTCCAGCAGTTTCTCCTTCAGCCTTTCGGCCATACATCCCAGAACTCCGACCACGATTCCTGCCCGACGCCTCTTCTCCTGACGGAAGATGTCAAGTCTGCCTATGATCCGCTGCTCGGCGTTGTCACGGATTGCGCAGGTGTTAACCAGAATCACATCAGCCTGTGATATGTCATCGCATTGTTCATATCCTTCTTTCCGAAGTATGGCAAGAACCACTTCGGAATCCGCCACGTTCATCTGGCATCCGTATGTCTCTATGAATAAATTCATAATCTGCTGTCGTATTGTGCCCCAAAGATACCGCAATAGTGGGAAAATTCCTATATTTGTAGTTCAAAGCAGAGTTATGGGACAGAAAATATCCAAATATATGCGTCCGTTCGCGCTTGCCTTCCTCCTGCTTTTTGCCGCAGGTTGCCAGAAGTACCAGGATGTCAAGGTGTCAGGTGTGAAATCCACCAATCTCAATGTAGAAAGTTTCAGTGAGATGAGGGTCGATGCAGTGCTTGAAGTGGAAAATCCGTCGCATACCCCGATAGATTTGAAGGATGTCACGGGAACAGTACGCAAGTCGGATGCGCCTTTCGCAGAATTTGTGCTTGTCGAGCCTGTCACTATCCCTTCCGGAGGCACCTGCGAAGTTCCTGTTTCCATACGGTTCAGGCTGAGCGACGGCAAGACGCTGCTCCGTATCAGCCTTAATCTGCTGAGCCTTTCAGCAAAGGACTTCACAGTGGATGCGCAATTGCAACTCAAGGCGGGGATGTTCAGTAAGACCTTGGAATTCAAGGATCTGAATGCGGAAGAACTGATGTCTATTATGAAAAAGTGACACGTATGATCAAATATCTGGCAAAGTTTCCGGCAATAGTCGCCCTGTGGATTCTCCCCCTCACCTCCCTGTCCGCACAGGACTATGGGAAAGTTTCCGCTGTGCCTGCGGGAAAGACCATCGAGGTTACCGACCAGGGTGACACCATCTTCATCCTGCCTCCCGCTGTGGACTCCTCACTGGTTGGCCGTGACATAGTGAATATGATTGCCACCGGTGCGGCGGGCGATGTATCGCTCCGTCAGAGTCCTGCCATAGAGACGGCTTTGCGCAACCATATCGGCCGCAACGGCTCAAGGCATACCACGGGATACAGGATACGCATCTATTTCGACAACAGCCAGAAGTCGCGCAGCGCATCTTCATCAGTTGCAGCAAGTTTCGCAGCCCAGTTCCCCGGCATACGTGTCTATCGTGTGTATGAGAATCCTTATTTCAAGGTCACTGTAGGTGACTTCCGTACAAAGACCGATGCCCTGCGATTCAGAAGGCGCATAGAGGGTATGTACCCGTCTTCGTTCATTGTAAAGGAAACCATAAATTATCCTGAACTCTAATGGCCGACAGCAAGTCCATACGCCTGATACAGACACAGAAGCTCCAACAGAAGCTGTCTCCTCTCCAGATACAGACCATAAAGATGCTGGAGATTCCGACTGTGGAGCTGCAGAGCCGGATAGAGCGGGAACTTGAGGAGAACCCTATGCTCGAGGAGGTTGAACCTGAAGAACAGCTTTCGGAAGATTCCCCCAAGCAGGTGTCCGTCAATTCTGACGATCCGCCGGCTTACCGTATGTATGTGAACAACCGTGGCCGTGATGAGCGGCCGGAGTACAACACCTTCTCCGTGAAGGAATCGTTCCAGCAGAGCCTTGAGCGTCAGTTGGGCTATTGTGAGCTTGACCAGAGGCAGCGCCAGATAGCGATGTTCATCGTCGGTATGCTTTCGTCCGACGGATATTTGCGTGACAGCCTCGAAACGCTCGCGGACAAGATTTCATTCCGTCTCTATATAGAAACGGATGAAAACGAACTGGAAGGGCTGCTCAAGGTCATACAGACCCTCGAGCCTGTCGGGATTGGCGCCCGCAGCCTGGAAGAGTGCCTTCTGATACAGCTGCGGTCCAAGACGCCCACTCCTGAAAGGAATGTTGCGGTCAGGATTCTTGAAGAATGTTTTGAGGAACTTGCAAAGAAGCACTACTCCAGGATAATGTCCGATCTTGAAATAGACGAGCATACCCTGAAATCCGCTCTGACGGAGATAGTCAAGTTGAATCCGCACCCGGGTGGACAGATAGATGATTCTTATGACGATCAGGCCCAGCAGGTTGTGCCTGATTTCGTGATTGACAACAACGACGGGGAACTGTCATTGTCCCTCCCCCGCTTCAATGTCCCCGAACTCCGCATAAATCAGCGTTATGCCGATATGATACGCTCCGAGGTAAAGGGCTCGTCAGGCGAGAAGGAGGCCAACCAGTTCGTCAAGGACCGTGTTGACCGCGCGAAATGGTTCATAGAAGCGATAAAGCAGCGCCACAACACACTCCGCAATACGATGCAGGCCATTCTGGATTTCCAGCATCAGTTCTTTCTGGATGGAGACGAGACCAAACTCCGGCCTATGGTCCTGAAGGATATTGCCGCCGTGACCGGTCTCGACATCTCTACAGTCTCCAGGGTTGTCAGTTCAAAATACGTCCAGACGCAGTTCGGGATATTCCCCTTGAAATACTTCTTCTCCGAAGGCCTTGAGAATGAAGATGGCGTGGAGGTCTCCACCAGGGAGATCAAGAAGGTCCTTTCGGAGAGCATAGCCGATGAAGACAAGCGCAATCCCCTGACCGATGAGAAACTTGTGGCCCTGCTTGCCGAAAAGGGGTATGTCGTCGCCCGCCGCACCGTAGCCAAGTACAGGGAGCAGCTGGGGATTCCCATAGCCCGGATGCGCCGTTCTCTTTGATTCATCATTCCTTAACCGTCAATCATATGAAGAAGTTTCTGTTTTTTGTTTCCACAATAGTAATGGTATGCGCCTGCGGGCCCTCCTCCTACAAATACAAGTCAGACAATGTCAATGTCGGCTACAGCGAGGTCGCCACTGACGACAACAACTTCTCCGTAAGCAAGCGCAAGATCGACAGGCAGAGCACCACCTATTCCAATATGCTCGAATATCTGCGCGGGCGCATTCCCGGTGTGGTAGTGAATTCAAACAACACCATCACCATACGTGGCGTAGGCACCAACAGCGGTGACACTTCCCCTCTGATTCTCGTGGAAGGCGTTCAGATGAACGAGGAGGGCCTTCTCTCCCTCGATCCCAATAATGTGGACTCCGTGGAAGTCCTCAAGGACGGTTCATCTTCCATATATGGCGTACAGGGCGCCAACGGTGTCATAATTATCACATTAAAGAAACAATAGGGCGCTACGGCTCCCTGCTCTGCTCATCTGCAAAACTGTAATACTTCCTTCCCGCGATTATCAGATGGTCAACAAGACAGATGTCGAGGGTAGCGGCGGCATCCCTCAGAGCCTTTGTCTGGGAGAGGTCGGCCTGCCCGGGCTCTGCTGATCCGGAAGGGTGGTTATGTATAAGGATGATGGAGGAGGCCAGATGCTCCAGAGCCTTCTTGAGAATCATCTTTATGTCGATGGTGGTCGAATGTACGCCGCCTATGCTCATCCTTTCGGTGGCGACGAGACGGTTCGCGCGGTTGAGAAGCATAATCCAGCATTCCTCATAGGCCAGGGATCTGAGCCGTGGCGCTATTATGGCCACAGCATCGGCGGAACTGCCAATTACTGGCATACCTGTGAAAGGCGCCGAGCAGAACCTTCCGAAAAGGGTGAACAGCGCGCTGAGGCGTGACATCCTGTTCCTTGTCATCCCTCTGACAGATGCAAGGACGTCGGGATTTGTGCTTGAAAGGGTCAGAAGCGAGCCGCCTGCCGCGGAAAGCAGGTCACTGGCAGTGTCTATGACCTTCTGACTTCCATTTGAAAGGATAACTGACAGGAGTTCGGCATCCGAAAGGGAATCCGCTCCGCACAATGCCAACTTCTCGTACAGCCCCAAGGCTGTGTTCTCTTCAGATTGCTTCATATACAACAAATAAAAAACTTCCCCAAAAGTGGGGAAGTTTTCCATTCGTTATGTGTCTTGAACTACAAATTATGCGAGTTTGTTGATATGGACTGCGAGTCCGCTCTTGAGGTTGGCAGCCTTGTTCTTGTGGATTACATTGATCTTCGCGAGTTTGTCGATCATAGAGTAAACCTTCGGAGCTGCAGCTTCTGCAGCGGCTTTGTCTGTTGTGTTGCGGAGCGCCTTGATGGCGTTTCTTGTTGTCTTTGCATAATACTTGTTATGCACTCTGCGTGTCTCGTTCTGACGATTACGCTTGTCTGCTGATGCGTGATTTGCCATTGTTCTCTTTTTATTTCGTAGTGGGTAGGAGAATCGAACTCCTAATGCGAGAATGAAAATCTCGAGTACTAACCGTTATACGAACCCACCATCTTTTCCCTTTCGGGATTTGGGACTGCAAAGATATAAAGAATTTTTATGGAAACAAATTTTTCATAACCTTTTTGCAAAACTTAGGAATTGCTATTTCCCAAATTCGTCCTGCCATTCAAAGGAATAAATGATGGATTCCACCTGCTTCAGATAATTCCTCTTTTCATATTTGGGCGCGTATACGAACGCTTCGGTGACAATCACTTCAGTGTTGTCGCGGTTAAGGAATGCGTGAAGTACGAAGGGACCTCCCATATAGTCGTTCTCAACTTCCCAGAGTCCGCGGATTTCGGCAAACTCCTTGCCTGATACCTTGACCCACCTGTATCCGGGGATCATAGCCTGGCTTGTCGTCATATAACTGCCTTCCACCATACCGGGCACTTCGTCCTTGATGACCTGATTGTGCTTCTCAAGAATCCATTCCGCCGTGAGCGCCTGCCCCGGTGTGTAGAGGAACTTGTATATGAATACGCCCTGGTTGGTGAAATTGGTCTCATAGGAAATCCACATAAAGTCAGATGTGTTCTTCTTTATGCCGTATTCGCTGGGGAAGTAGGGAGAGCCTCCGAATTTGGCGGCCACCTCGCTTCTGATGGCGGCGGCCTCGAATTTCTTGCAGTTGCTGATGACCCTCATCCTTTCAGCCTGGTCATAGATGCCGAGCATCTTCTCTCCGTTGTCCATAATGGCCTTTGCGAGTTCGGCGGCATTTCTTGCGGTGATCTCGATGACCGTCTGAGGCTGCGCCCACACATCCTGCTTGACAAGGAAACGGGGTTCTTCGAGCGCCGGATCGTATTTCAGCATAAGGATGTTGCGGTGCACCTGGAATATCTCATTGAACGCGGATGACGGCACATTGAACAGGCGGTACCAGGTCTCGGGTTGAGGGAGGAAGGGGAACTCGTCGGCAAGTATGGCACGGACGGCAATCCCGGGCTCCGCCTCCCAGTCGGCCTTGGGACAGACAACCGCCACTTCACCGGCCTTGCCGCTGCAGTTCGGCAGTGGGGAGGTCACACTTGTATTGCAGGAAACGAGAGTTATCAGCGCCATGAGCGCGGGAAGTAATCTTTTCATATATAGTTACTTAAACAGACTTGCAATGTCATTTCCGAAGGCAAGCACCATAAGGGCGCAGAGGATTATCATACCGATGACCTGAGCCACCTCCATAGCCTTGTCGGAAGGTTTCTTCCGTGTTATCACTTCAATTATCAGGAAAAGGATGTGCCCGCCGTCAAGACCGGGGATGGGCAGGATGTTGAGTACGGCCAGCATAATGGAAAGCCAGGCGGTTATGCTCCAGAACCTGTGCCAGTCCCAGGATGAAGGGAATATCTGACCTATGCGGATGAAACTGCCCACCGACTTGTAGGCTTCGGTCTTAGGCGTGAATATCAGGCCCAGTTCCTTGACATAGTCGACAAGCGTGTGGCAGGCCTTCCTGATGCCGGCGGGAATCGAGCCGAAGAAGGAATAGCGGTTGGTGGTGACGTCGAAGAAATGGGTGAGGTCATTGTCGAGCAGCACGCCTATCATTCCGTTGCCGTCAACTGCAACCGGAAGCGTGCAGGCCATACCTGAGCGTTCTATTCCCAACAGGATGGTGTCACCGCTGCAGGCAAGGAATTCCTTGCGTATGACCTGGGCGATGGACATCTCCTTCCCGTTGACCGACATCACCCTGTCACCGGGCAACAGCCCTGCCGTGGCATTCACGGACGTGTCGGGAACTTCCGCCACAACGAAAGGTATGGCGACGTCGAACATCCCGGCCGAGTTGAGGGCCCTGCCTATATAATCCTCTCCGAGATAGAGAGTCAGCGTGTTGCCGCCCCTGAGGACAGTGGCCTTCTTTGCCATCGAGCGCACCATATCTGCCTGAAGCATGGAGAAATTGTCAGTCGTATGGCCGTCGAAGTCGAGTATGCGGTCTCCGTCACGGAATCCAAGTTCATAGGAAAGGTCATTGGTGGCTATGCCGTACACGGCATTCTCGTTTTTAAGATACTGCTCCCCCCAGACGTGAAGGTCGGCGCTGAAAATCACTATGGCGAGTATCAGGTTGAAGAACACGCCGCCGAACATAACCAGGAAGCGCTGCCACGCGGGGTGGGTGCGGAACTCCCAAGGCTGGGGCTCGCTCTTCATCGCCTCGAGGTCCATCGATTCATCCACCATACCGGATATCTTGCAGTAGCCGCCAAGGGGCAGCCAGCCTATGCCGTATTCGGTGTCGCTCTTTTTGGGCTTGAACTTGAAGAGGGCGAAATTGCCAATGTCGAAGAACAGATAGAACTTCTCAACCCTGATGCCGAACATCTTGGAAAAGAGGTAGTGTCCGAATTCGTGAATGAGCACCATCAGCGACAGTGCGAATATTACCTGTATGACTTTCAGAAGAATTACCATTTTTATATGTTTTTTATGATTTCGGAAGCGATGGCCTTTCCTTCAGTGTCGGTGGCGTATATCGCGTCCGTATCCGGATTGCAGACAAATGTGAACCTTTCAAGGGTCCTTTCGATGACCTGAGGAATATGGTAGAAGTCCAGATGCCCTTCAGTCAGGGCCCTTACGGCAGCCTCGTTTGCGGCATTCATTGCACAAGGGGCATTGCCGCCACGGTTTATGGCCTCATAGGCAAGCCTGAGCGTGGGGAATCTTTCAAAGTCGGGCTTTTCAAAATGAAGTTGAGCAAGAACTCCGAACTCCAGACGTTTCACATCCAGAGGAAGCCGGTATGGATAACTCAGTGCGTACTGTATGGGGAGCCTCATATCCGGGCTTCCGAGCTGGGCTTTGACAGAGCCGTCAGCAAACTGCACCATAGAGTGGACGACGGATTCCGGGTGGATGACAATCTCGATGTCCTTCGGCTTCACATTGAACAGCCAGTGCGCCTCTATCATCTCGAATCCCTTGTTCATCATCGAGGCGGAGTCTATGGTGACTTTCGCCCCCATATCCCATCTGGGGTGCTTCAGCGCCTGGGCGAGGGTGGCGTTGCGTATTTCATCGGCAGAAGAGCGCAGGAACGGTCCGCCGGATGCTGTAAGCAGAATTTTTTCTATTCCGGACCTTTCGCCCTGGAGACATTGGAAGATGGCGGAGTGCTCGGAGTCCACCGGCAGTATTGCGCTTCCCGATGCCTTTGCGCGGCTGAAGACTATCTCCCCCGCGGCAACCAGGGTCTCCTTGTTGGCCAGGGCGATGGTCTTGCCGGCATCGATGGCGGCAAGGGTGGGGCGCAGCCCGCTGAATCCCACCATCGCGGCAAGGACGATGTCCACGTTGTCCCTGCGGACAAGGTCGCAGACTGATTCTATTCCTGCGAAGACCTTTACGTCGCTCTTGCCGAGATTGTCATTCAGTTCGGAATACTTCTCCCTGTTGCATATCACGACGGTGTCGGGCTTGAACTCCCGGGCCTGTTCCGCCAGTTTCTGCACGCTGTTGTTGGCGGTAAGGAGAGTGACTTCGAATATATCGGGATGGTGCCTTACAACGTCAAGGGCCTGAGTCCCGATCGAACCGGTGGATCCCAATATGGCAATTCTTATCCTTTCCATCAGAATTTGATATAGAGAGTGGGGTCGATGGCCTCGCCGTTATGCCAGAGTTCGAAGTGAAGGTGGCTTCCGGTTGACAGCGTCCCGGTGTTGCCCGACAGGGCTATCGGGGTGCCGGCCTGCACCTTGTCGCCGCTTTGGCGGAGCAGCTTGCCGCAGTGCTTGTATATCGACAGAAGGTTGTTGTCGTGCTGAACCTGTATGGTATAACCGGTCTGGTCGTTCCACCCTGCCGTGATGACAGTGCCGTCGAGTACGGAGCAGACGGTCGTGCCTTCAGGCGCTGCAATGTCAATGAAGGGATGTCCGGTGGCCTGATTGTAATTTTCGGTTATGAGTCCCTTCACCGGGCGGAAGAAATGCAGCCCGACTATCTGCTCGATCCTGCGGCTGTGGAGGGACAGTGTGAACTGTTCCTGAAGCCGTACGTCCTCACGGAGCAGCGAGTCACTGGCCGAATTGCCTTTGGATGGTTCGGCGGCCTTCTCGGCGGCAAGGGCTATGAGACTGTCCACTCCTATGGGCTTCTCTCCGGTGACTATCCTGCGTATGTTGGCCAGATGCATATCCCACAGCACGATTTCATTGCGGAGGGAGTCTATGGCAATCTTGTTCCGGATGGCATCGTACCTGCTTTCGGAATCAGGATAGCCGGGTATTGTATTTCTCAAGGGAGTGAAAGCCACCAGGCTGTATGTCCCGCCCACAAGGATGATGAAGATTCCGGCCAGAAGCCATCTGAATTTCCTGGCGGAGGTCCTCATCGAGAACCGTTCCTTGCCGGATTCGTCGCTGATTGAAATCTTCAGTCGGTGGTTTGACATACTTTGAGAACTTTACTAATTTTGCAGTTCGAATGGGAAACAGGATAATTGGCATCGATTACGGACGCAAGCGCGTTGGGGTGGCTGTCAGCGACCCTCTGCGAATATTCGCTTCCGCATTGGAGACCGTTGCTGCTGCAAAGATAATAGAATATCTCAAAAAATATGCCCGAAGTGAGACCATTGAGAGGTTTGTAGTAGGTTTTCCCCGCAATATGGACAACCGTCCCTCGGAGGCCGCCGCGGATGTCGAGGTTTTTCTCAAGCAGCTCTCCAAGGCCTTCCCCGGCATTCCGGTGGAACTTGAGGACGAACGCTTCACATCCGTTCTTGCCCACCGGGCCATGATTGACGGAGGAATGAAGAAATCGGACCGCAGGGACAAGAATGCGGTAGACCGCATAAGCGCCGCCATCATCCTTCAGAGCTGGATGGACAGAACGAAACAACAGAATAATACGATATGATTTATCCAATTTACCTTTACGGCTCAGCCGTTCTCAGGCAGAAGGCCGCTCCGGTCGATCTCCGGACCGTGGATCCGGCGGAGCTGCGCCAGTTTGTCGATGACCTGTATGAAACGATGAAGAAGGCGGACGGATGCGGGCTGGCAGCTCCTCAGGTTGGAAGGTCAATCCGCGTGCTTGTGGTATGCGGTGAGGACCTTGCCGACCATTACCCCTATCTGAAGGGCTTCCGCCGCGCAATGGTCAATCCCGAGATCACCTGGAGCAGCGAGGGGACCAATGTCCTTTCAGAGGGCTGCCTGAGCGTCCCCGATGTTGATGCGGATGTCGAGCGACCCTTGAGCATAAAGGTCCGTTACTACGATGCCGACCTCAAGCAGTGCGAGGAGCAGTTTGACGAATTTGCCGCACGTATGGTCCTTCACGAGATCGATCATCTGGAAGGCATAATATTCACCGATCACGCCTCTCCGATACGGCGCAAGATGATAAGCGGCAAACTCAACGGCATCTCCAAGGGCTGTGTCCGCACTTCATACAAGGTCAAGACGGACAGGCGGTGATATGATAACGGCTGTAATACCCGTAAGGACCGGGAGCCGGAGGGTCTCTGACAAGAACCTGAGACCTTTCGGTGACACCACGCTCCTTGAACTGAAGATAGATGCTCTGCTCAAGGTGCCCGAACTCGACGCCATCGTGGTCAACACGAATTCTCAGGAGGCGATTGACCTCGTGTCAGGCAAGTATGCCGCCACGCGGGTCAGTTCGCACCGCCGGGAGGAGTATTATGCCTCCTCCTCCTGCTCCGGAAGCGAGTTTTTCCGCCATCTTGGGGAGGTTACACCAACGGACGTTTTCGTGTACGCTCCGTGCACGTCGCCTTTCGTGAAACCTGAGACCTTCTCCGCCTGCATAAGGCGTTTTCTTGAACGCAAGGCGGAACAATGCGACAGCATTGCCACTGTGAGTGATGTCAAGGAGTTCCTCTGGCTCGACGGAAAGCCTTTGAATTATGATCCGCTTCACGCGCCCAACTCGCAGGACCTTCCTGATGTCGTGGCGCTCAATTTCGGGGTCACCGTCGTTTCCAGGGAGGATATCATAAAAAACGGCAACATTATCGGCCATAAACCGCAGTTCGTGGTCACTCCGGAGGTGGAGGCTGTCGACATCGACACTCCACTGGACTTCTTTCTGGCCGAGCAGTTATATTTAAAAGGATCATCGTTATGAAAAGAATGCTCTTTTTCGCGCTTTCCGTCACTCTTCTGACCTTGTTCTCCTGCTCGAGGCAGCCTGAAGAGGTGAACACCAGGTTCAATGACTGGCTTTATGCCATTGAATACGACGACTATGATTTCGACCTGTGCAAGGAGGTGTTCGACGTGTTCAACCCTTCCTCACCGGCTTGCTCCGAAGTCAGGAAAGGCAATTTCGTAGGCCGCAATCTCGACTGGAACATCAACCGTCAGGCTTCTGCCATCATCAAGATAAACGCTTCCGAAGGACGCTATGCCTCCCTCGGTATGATAGGCTCGTTCCCTTATTTCACCAAGGAGACGGCCTCCGTGAGGGAACATACGCCCGAAACCGACGCAATCTACGGAGTCCTTCCTTTCTGCACTACTGACGGCATAAACGAGAAGGGCCTCTACATAGGCATCAATGTGACTCCCACAGGCGAGACTTCCCGTGACCCCAGCCTCTGGAAATCCGGCAAATGGGGACTTGGCGCCGCTCGGACAAACCCCGCCGGCGAAATGAGCTGCTGTGTCACCTACCTTATCCGTGTCGTCCTTGACAGGGCGGCCTCGGTCAGGGAGGCTCTTGAACTCATAGACTCCATCAACTGGTGGGAGCCCGACGGCTTCCCCGAGGAGGGTCACAGCCAGTCATTCCATTGGATGATTGCGGATTCCGTATCGAACGCAGTGGTGGAATTCATTGACAACAAGCTGGAATACCTCTACTGCGAAGGTCCCGCGACAGCGGAGCCTTCATATTCCACGATAATGACCAACTTCAACAACCTGCTTATGTCCGAGGGCATCGTTCAGAACCAGGCCGCCGGGATGGAGCGTTTTGATCTGTTGAAAGAGGCTTATCCTTCCACAGAGCAGTCTGTCGAGGGTATGAAGGACCTTATGTCGAAGGTATGGTACTCCAATGCATTCCTGAAGGATCTCGACGCCGAGGATTTCTGGTGCACTGAATTCGTCTCGGACCGCTTCCATTCCCGGGACATCTATCACACGGGCGCAAATGTCAACAACGCCCGGTTCCGTGAGGTTCTCTCTGCCAGCAAGGCCAAATTCGAGGACAGGGCCAACTGGCATCTTGACAACACGACCCTCTGGTACACTACCCACACCAGCATATACGACATCAAGGCCCGTAAACTCAGCGTGCTGGTTCACGAAGGCCTTGACGGTCAGACGGAATGGGTTGAGGCTGATTTCAACAGCAGTTTTGCGAAACCGTAACAAGGTTGCGGTCTCCGAACCCGTTGTCCACGCGGGCGCAGGCGGGCCAGAACTTGTTGTCCCTTATCCAGGGCAGAGGGAAGGCCGCGCAGTCGCGTGAGTAGGGGTGTTTCCACTCGTCGGAGCAGACTTCTACGGCAGTGTGGGGCGCCATCTTGAGCGGATTGTCCTCGGCATCGAAGGTCCCGTCCTTGATTTTGCGGCATTCGTCGAGGATGGTTTTCATCATTTCCACGAATCTTTCAAGTTCGCCGAAGGGCTCGCTTTCCGTGGGCTCCACCATCAGTGTCTCGTGTACGGGGAATGACAGGGTGGGAGCGTGGAATCCGAAGTCCATCATACGCTTCGCCACATCGGTGGCATCAACTCCATATTCGGCCTTGAAGTGCCTCAGGTCTATGATGCATTCGTGGGCAACCCTGCCTGTCGCACCGGTGTAGAGCGTACTGAACTCTGGCTGCAGACGCTTCGCAATGTAGTTGGCGTTGAGTATCGCTATCTCGGAGCAGCGCTTCAAGCCTTCAGCCCCGAGCATCTTTATGTATGCGTGGGTGATGGGGAGAAGCAGCGGGCTGCCGTAAGGCGCAGCGCTGACTGCGGTGACACCCTTTCCGCCGCATTCCGGCACGACGGGGTGCCCGGGAAGATAGGGTACGAGCGCCTCGGTTGCGCAGATGGGGCCCACTCCGGGACCGCCGCCACCGTGAGGCATCGCAAAGGTCTTGTGGAGGTTGAGGTGGCAGACATCCGCTCCTATGAAGCCGGGGTTCGTAAGTCCGCACTGTGCGTTCATATTTGCGCCGTCCATATACAGAAGGCCGCCGTTGCTGTGGATGATGTCGGCTATCTCACGTATCCTGACTTCGAACACGCCGTGAGTGGAGGGGTAGGTTATCATCATACCGGCAAGCCTGTCAGAAGCCTCTGCAGCCTTTTCACGCAGTTCTTCAACGTCTATGTTGCCGTTTTCGTCACATCCCACCTGCACAATCGAGAAACCTGCCATAGCGGCTGATGCAGGGTTGGTTCCGTGGGCGGAAGTGGGTATCAGCATAATTCTGCGCTGCTCACCGCCATTGGCCAGAAGATATCCGCGTATGGTCATAAGACCGGCATATTCTCCTGCGGCACCGGAGTTGGGCTGGAGTGAACATCCTGCGAAACCGGTGATGACGGCAAGGTCGTGCTCAACCTCGTGAATCAGCTGCAGAGTGCCTTCACACTGCCATTGGGGGGCGAAAGGATGGACATCGGCGAATTCGCTCCAGCTCAGGGGCATCATCTCCACTGCTGCGTTCAACTTCATTGTGCAGCTTCCGAGAGGTATCATCGAATGAGTGAGCGAGATGTCCCGCCGTTCCAGTTTCTTTATGTACCGCATCATCTCTGTTTCGGAGTGATGGCTGTTGAACACGTCTTCTGTAAGTATTTCGCTTTCCCTTGCAAGGAAGACGGGCTTTTGGGATTCCTCGGGGCAGCTTTCCCCGCAGCCGAAGATTCCGCATATCAGTTTCGCCTCGCGGTATGACGAGAGTTCGTCGAAGCTTATGCGGATATTGCCTTGAGGGGTGTAGAAGAAGTTCAGGCCCGAAGCTTCAGCGCGCTTGCGGATGTTGTCCGCATCAGCGCCGGCAATCTCGACGGTGTCGAAGAATTCCCCGTTCACGATGCGGTATCCGGCCTCCTTGAGGCTTGCGGCCACTGCGTGGGCATAACCGTAGGCATTGAGGGCGATATCCCTTATGCCTTCGGGCCCGTGCCATACTGCGAACATACCGGTCATCGTTGCCATAAGCGCCGTTGCAGTGCAGATATTGGATGTCGCGCGCTCCCTCTTGATGTGCTGTTCGCGTGTCTGCAGGGCCAGCCTGGTGGCCTTGTTGCCGAGCCTGTCGACAGAAACACCGATTATCCTTCCGGGCAGGTTGCGCTTGAATTCGGGCTTTGTGGCCATCCAACCCGCTGTCGGGCCTCCGAATCCCATAGGCAGACCGAAACGCTGGGCGCTTCCCATTGCGATATCGGCTCCCCAGGCGGCAGGCTCCTTGAGTACGGCAAGCGCAAGAAGATCGCAGTATGCGGCCACAAGTATGCCTTTTTCGTGCATAGAAGAGCAGAACTGCGAATAGTCCCGCACCTGTCCGTCTGCCGCGGGATATTGAACAATGGCTCCATAGACCTTGTCCGTGGCTTCGAAAGTGCTCCAGGAAGCGGTCTGTATCTCTATCCCCAGAGCTGCCGCGCGGGTCCTGAGCACTGAAAGCACTTGAGGGAAGATGTTTTCATCCACGAATACCACATTCTTTCCTGCCTTGACGGCATCCTTGGGACGGAGCTCGAACATCATCCTCATAGCTTCAGAGGCCGCCGTGGCATCGTCCAGCATTGAGCAGTTGGATAATCCGAAGCCTGTGAGTGACGAAATCATAGTCTGGAAGACCAGCAGAGCTTCAAGACGGCCCTGGGAGATTTCGGCCTGATAGGGGGTGTATGAAGTGTACCAGCTCGGATTCTCGAAGATGTTGCGGGTTATCACGGCGGGAGAGGCGGTGCCGTAGAATCCCATACCTATCATGGAACGGAAATGTCTGTTCTTCGAGGCAATTTCCTTGAGAGAGGCAAGATATTCATATTCGCTGACGGGAGCATCCAGTTCAAGGGGCTTTTTCAGAAGTATGTCCTTGGGGACAGTCTGCCCGATGAGTTCGTCCAGGGATGAGACTCCGAGTTCACGGAGCATCAATTCTATTTTTCCGGCCTGCGGACCGTTATGTCTGTCTGTGAATGATAGTGGCATATTGAGTATGATTAATTGTTATATTTCCAACGTTCCAGGTCAAGCCTGATGAAGATGAAGAGCATTATGGTGAAGCACAGAAGCGAGCTTCCTCCGTAACTCATAAATGGAAGCGGGATGCCGATTACCGGCAGGAGGCCTATGGTCATACCGATGTTGATGAAGACGTGCATCGCGAAACAGAATGCGACGCAGTAGCCGTATATCCTGACGAATGAGTTGCCGGCCTTTTCAGAAAGGTTCAGAATCCTGATAAGAAGCGTGGCGTACAGGATTATCAGGAATATGGAGCCCACGAAGCCCCATTCTTCGCCTACGGTGCAGAATATGAAGTCAGTGCTCTGCTCCGGTACGAATGAATACTTTGTCTGAGTGCCCTGCAGGTAACCTTTTCCGAAGAACCCGCCGGAGCCTATGGCTATCTTCGACTGGTTCACGTTGTACCCCACGCCCATAGGGTCCTCAGTTATGCCGAGAAGCAGCTCGATGCGGTCGCGCTGGTGTTCCTGCAGGACCTTTTCGAAGAAGAAATCGACTGAGAATATGTAGCCTGCCCCTATGACAAGCGCCAGCAGGTAAAGCTTGAGCAGTTTGCCGCGGTGTCTGAGCCTGTGGTAGCGGGGGAGGCTGCGCCTGTGGAGCAGATACACCACAAGAAGCGCTGACGCGAGAATTATCAGGGACGTGACCGGAGATGTGATAAGCGTGAGTATGAACAGGATGATGAAGGCTATGCCCGCTATAAGCACGAGGCCTGACATACCCTCCCGGAAAAGCATGAACAGCAGGCCGCCGAACACGAGCATCGATCCGGTTTCGTGTTCAAGCAGTATCAGCCCTGCAGGGAGGATTATCAGCAAGGCCACCGTCACCGCATTCCGCGTGCTCTTCAGGGTGAACGAAGGTTTGCTCATAAAGGTGGCGAGCACCAGGTATGTGGCGATTTTCGCCAGTTCGGCCGGCTGGAATCTGATGGGTCCGAGGGCCAGCCAGCTTTTTGACCCGTTAACCTCCGTACCCACGGCAGGCATTATGAGCAGGACGCCGATCATAAGGATGTAGAACCCCCACGACAGGGTCAGGTACACATCCGGATTGATGGCGAATATTATGATGAACGCCATCAGGATGCTGATACCTATCCAGATGAGCTGTTTGCCGTATTTCGTGCTGAAGTCGAAGATGTCATACACTCCGTCGTCGCTGTAGCACGACGCCGTGATGTTCAGAAGACCGAAGAATACAAGGAGAAGGTAGCATATTACAAGCACCCAGTCGATCTTTTTGAATATGTTCTCGCTGCTTCTCATTTACTTCCTGTTTGTCTTCACCCTTACCTTGTGCTTCAGGTCTGTTTTCAGCATATTCTGCTCCATAGGCTTCCGTCTGTCGGATATCTCGCCGTTGATGTATTTCTCCACGAGCAGGGATGCGATGGGGCAGGCCCAGGTGCCTCCGAAGCCGGCGTTCTCGATGTATGCAGCCACGGCTATCTTCGGATTGTCCATTGGAGCGAAGCAGATGAAAACCGAATGGTCGTCACCGTGAGGATTCTGTGCCGTTCCTGTCTTGCCGCAGACGTCAAGGCCCTCGATATATGCGTTCCGGGCTGTTCCCCCGGCCCCGGCGGGGCTGTTTACGGCCATCCACATACCCTTTATGACCTTCGGGAAATGGGTGGTGTCCACCATAGTGTAGTGGCGTTGATGATACTTTGCGAGTTTTTCGGGCTCGGTTTCGTCATACTTTACGATATGCGGCGTGATGTAGTAGCCGCGGTTGGCTATGGTGGCGGCGAAGTTGGCAAGGTGCAACGGCGTGCAGCCGAGTTCGCCCTGTCCGATGGAGAGTGATATGACGGTCAGTGAACGCCATCCCTTCTTGCCGTAATATTTGTCGTAGAGCGAGCTTCCGGGAACATATCCCGCCTGCTCGGAGGGGAAGTCGGTGCCGAGTTTGGTGCCGAATCCGAAACTTTTGACGTACTGCTGCCACTGGTCCATCGCCTCCTGTATGGACGGATATCTGTTGTTGTCGAGTATGTTGCGCAGCACATAGCAGTAGTATGCGTTGCAGGACATCATTATCGACTCATACATATCAAGGGGGGAACGGTGACCGTGGCATCCCAGCTTGACGTTGCCCATATGGAACCCGCGGGAGCAGGGATACTTGTTCTCCGGCTTGAGTACGCCTTCCTGCAGCCCTATGAGTCCGTTGCAGAGCTTGAACACCGAGCCGGGGGGCTGGGCGGACATCACAGCGCGGTTGTACATCGGCTTGTAGGGGTCATTGACAATCTCGTCATAGTGCTTGCTGATGTCATCAAGTATCGACATATCTATGCCGGGGCTGGATATCAGGGCGAGAATCTCACCTGTGGAGGGTTCTATTGCCACCACCGAGCCCACCTTGTTCTTCATCAGCTGTTCGCCATACTGCTGGAGTTCGGCATCGATGGTCGTGGTTATGTCGTCTCCGGCAATTGGAGGTATATCGTAGGCGCCGTCCTCGTATCTCGAAAGTATGCGGTTGCGGGAGTCCCTGAGGTATATCTGGTAACCTTTTTCACCCTTGAGCCTGTCCTCGCAGGAACGTTCAAGGCCCGTCTTGCCGACATAGTCCCCGCTCCTGTACTCCGGATGGGCTTCGAGGTAGTCGGCGTCAACTTCGGAAATATAGCCCACAAGGTTGGCTCCGGCATCATACGGGTAGCTGCGAGCTGTACGCTGCAGTCCGCTGAACCCTTCGAAACTGGCGGAATGCTCGATGAACATATTGTACTGTTCGGCGGAAACGTGCTTGATGAAGGTTTCGGTCCTGTATCCGATTCTGGTGCGATAGGTCCTGTAGTAGCGGAACCGGTCATTGATGTAGGACGTGTCGATGTCGAATATCCTTGCAAGCTCCAGCGTGTCGAAGGGCGTGACTTCGCGGGGTGTCACCATTATGTCGTAGATGACCTTGTTGCCGACGAGAATACGTCCGTTCCTGTCCCTTATCTGACCTCTCGCGGGGTATGCGGTGACATACTTCAAGGCATTGTTGCCGGCATTGATCTTATACTGCTTGTCTATTATCTGGATTGTGAAAAGCCTTATGACAAGAATCAGGCATACGGCAAGAATACCGATAACCAGTATGGTCTTCCTGTTCCTTCCGCCGTTTTCCATCCTTCTATCTCTCGTTTACAAGTGTGAAACCGATGAAGAGGGAGAGGCAGAAATCGGCTGCCACGCTGCACACCAGCCTCATCAGGAAGAACCCGAAAGGCCTGGCGCCTATGCCGTCCAGAAGTATGTACACCAGAAGATACAGGGCAACGGCGAGCAGCAGATAGACAGAGTATTTGCCTGTCCCCACAGACTGAGGAGAGGCCGGAACGGGAAGGTCCGAGTTCTCGTTGCCGATTGTGGCGTCGAAAAGGAAATTCCTGGAAAGACCCAGCAGAGTTGCGGCGGCGGCGTTGAGGCCCAGGACTCCGTCGCTCATCATATCTGCAAGCAGGGCCAGCGCGAACCCCGCGGTCATCACGGCCGTGGCGCTCCATTTCTGCGGAAGTGAAAGGATCATCAGGGGGATAACCGTGAGCATAAGATACTGTCCGACGTTGATATAGTCGTTCAGCAGGAACTGAATCAGTATCAGCAGTATGAAAGTCACTATTCTTCTCATTTCCCTTTCCTGCTCTTTTTTCCGTCGTCGCTCCGCGCGTCAAGTTCCTTCAGTTCATCGGCGGAACGGTCGGTCACGACATATACGTAGTGAAGCGAATTGTAGTTGGTGAACAGTCTGACATAAAGGTCCAGTGTCGTGCCGCTGCTGTCGTCCAGCCTCTCGACTACTCCCACCGGGATGTCGGGAGGGAACATTATCGAATAGCCGCTGGTGGCTATCGTGTCACCTACGGACACTTCGGTACGCAGAGGAATGCTCTTGACAATGGCAGTGGAGGTGTTCGTCCCTGTCCAGGTCATAGGCCCGAAGACGCCGTTGCCGGCAATCTTCACGCTGACGCTCTGTGATGTGTTGAGAAGCGATATGACCAGGCTGTGGTGTTCGCTGACAGAGTGTATGACGCCGACCACGCCGTTGCCCGTTATGACTCCCATATCATTCTTCAGACCGTCTGCCGCTCCCTTGTCGATTATGATGTAGTTGTGCTGCTTGTTGACCGAGTTCTTCACGACTTCGGCATTGATGTAGCCGTAGCGGCTGTCCCTGATGTCGATGCCGCGGGTCGAATCGAGCTCGTGCGTCAGGGCCTTGTAATATTCCATCTCACGACGCAGGAAGGCGTTCTCCTCCGCCAGATAACCGTTGGTGGAGGCAAGGCTGAAATAATGACGGATGGATTCGCCGTTTTTCCACATATGTATCTGCGCTCCGCGGACAGCGCCAAGGATACGGTACCTCTGTACGGCGCCGTTGTTGGTCAATAAAACCAGGGACACCGCCTCCAATGCTATGAAGAGAGCGATTGTAAGCAGTGTCCTGTATAGGGAGGTTGTGCGCCCCATAAGGTTCTACCTCATAAGGAACTTGAGTGAACTTGCGTTCTTCAGCGCGATGCAGGTCCCGCGTGCCACGGCGCGGAGGGGATCCTCCGATACGTGGAACGGTATGTTCATCTTCTTTGACAGACGCTGGTCGAGCCCGCGCAGCAGGGCGCCGCCGCCGGTGAGGAAGATGCCGTTGCGGACGATGTCGGTGTACAGCTCGGGCGGAGTCTTCTCGAGAACCTGCAGGATGCCGGTTTCGATCTTGGCGATAGACTTGTCAAGGCAATGAGCTATCTCAGCGCTCTGGACGGTGACTTCAACGGGGTGGGAGGTCATAAGGTTCGGGCCGTGCACCGTGTAGGGTTCGGGCTCCTCGTCCAACTCGCTTATCGCAGCGCCGATGTTGATCTTGATGTCCTCTGCGGTGATTTCGCCTATGCGGATGTTATGCTGCTGGCGCATATACTGCTGTATTTCGGAAGTGAACACGTCGCCTGCGACACGGATGCTCTCGTCAGCCACTATGCCGCCAAGGGAAATGACAGCGATTTCGGTAGTGCCGCCTCCTATGTCGACGACCATATTGCCTTCGGGAGCCTCGACGTCGAGGCCGATGCCGAGGGCTGCCGCCATAGGCTCGAAAATCAGATATACGTCACGTCCGCCCGCGTGTTCGGAGGAGTCACGGACGGCGCGGATTTCAACTTCAGTGGAGCCGGAAGGTATGCACACCACCATCTTGATGCTGGGAGAAAAAAGCCTCTTGCGGCTGTTGATGAGTTTCACGAACTCGCGGATCATCTGCTCCGAAGCATTGAAATCGGCTATCACACCGTCTCTGAGGGGGCGGATTGTCCGGATGTTGGGGTTGCACCTTTCGTGCATCTTCTTGGCTGTCGTGCCCACTGCCAGGGGCTTGTTTGTGGAACGGTCAAGGGCAATGATGGAAGGCTCGTCAATCACGATCTTGTCATTCATATAGATGACGGTGTTCGCGGTTCCGAGGTCGATCGCCAGTTCCTGTGTCAGGAAAGAGAATGCCATATTTTCTTATATCGTATTAATGCCCAAAATTACTGATTTTGTCAGAAATCTTTTATTTTTGCGGGCAAAAGAAATTAACAAAAACAAAAAGAAATGAACAGGAGGCTGTACGCCGTGATAGTCGCCGGCGGACGGGGTACAAGAATGGGCGCCGCTCAGGAAAAACAATTCATTGAGCTGGATGGCAAACCGATTCTGAGAAGGACCATCGAGGCCTTCCTTTCAATGAAGGATTGTCCTGAAATCATAGTCGTGCTTCCCGAGGACAGAAGGCAGTGGTGGCGGGATTATTGCCGCCGCAGCGGCTTCCTTCCCAAGTTCATCCTGGTGTCCGGAGGCTTCACCCGGTTCCATTCCGTGAGAAACGCTCTACAGTATGTGCCCGAGGGCGCGCTTGTCGCGGTGCACGACGGCGTCCGTCCCTTTGTCAGCCCCGAATTTCTCGACTCGATGGCCGAGGCGGCCCTGGACGTGCCTGCCCTGATTCCCGTCACGCAGTGCACCGATTCAATGAGGCTGCTCAACCCCGACGGCAGCACCCGCGTCGTGGACAGGAAGTCGTACGTTTGCGTCCAAACCCCCCAGTTCTTCCATTCGGAAGTGCTGTTGAAGGCATACGGACAGGGCTATGACATATCGTTTACGGATGATGCTTCTGTCGTGGAGGCGTACGGTTGCCCTGTGACAACATTTCCCGGGCCTCGCTGGAATATAAAGATAACGACTCCGGAAGATCTTGGCGCAATCAGCGGGGAGATATTCCGTGACAACGGATGATTACTGCTGTTTCTTCCGTGGTTTTCTCTTTTTTCGTGCCGCAGAGGCGGGTTCAGCTTCCAGGGGCGCTTCTGAATTGTAGCTGTACTCCTTGACCCAGATCTGCCTTTCGATGGCCTGTTCCAGGGAAATCCACGTCTCGGTGGCTGCAATGCCGGGAATGTTCTGTATTGTGCTCAGCAGAACCTGCATAAGGTGCTCGTGGTCGAAACAGTACAATTTGAGAAGCAGGGCGTGGGATCCGGTGATGAAATGGCATTCCACAACCTCTGAAATCTTCTTGAGCGCCTCTATCACCTGAGGATAAACGTTGGCTTCGGAAAGTGATATCGACACGAAGGCGCATACATTGAGCCCCAGTGCCTGAGGCTTGACGAGGAGTCTCGCCCCGGTGATGATTCCCAGGCTCTCCATCTTTTTCACCCTCTGGTGAATCGCGGCTCCTGAAATACCTATCTCCCTTGCTATCTCGAGGAAAGGCATCCTCGCATTCTGGACCAGAAACGCAAGTATCTTCTGGTCAACCGAGTCTATCTGATATTGTGCCATAGTCATACGATTTTACAAATCCGGTCTTCTACTTCCGCCTTCCCTTTCCCCTGGCGGAAGCGGCAGGCTCCGGCGCGGCCTGTATTATTGAAATGCATTTCTCAAGGTCAAGATCCTCCGGCTTGACGCCTCTGGGTATCTTGTAGTTCTTCCGGTCCTTCTTGATGTATGGGCCGAACTTGCCCTTGAGCACCTGGATGCCCTGTTCAGGGAATTCCCTGATAAGGCTTTGAGCTGCGGCGCGGGCTTCCATTCCTATCAGTTCGACGGCCTGCTCCAATGTGATGGTGTACGGGTCGTAGTCCTTGGGCAGGGAGATGAATTTGGAGCCAACCTTGACATAGGGCCCGAACCTGCCCACGTTGACGCTTACCGGACCGTCCTCGGATGCTCCGAGCTCACGCGGAAGATCGAACAGCTTGAGCGCTTCCTCGAGGGTCACGTCCTCGATATGCTGCCCCTTGCGCAGGCTTGCGTGCTTCCTGGAAGGGTCGGTCGCGGAGCCTATCTGCACGAAAGGACCGTAGGGGCCCATCTTGGCGATGACCTCCTTGCCGCTGGCGGGGTCGGTGCCGAGTGTCCTTGCCTTCGTGAAAGGCTCCCTGCTTCCGGACGCATCGTCCACCATCCTGTGGAACGGGCCGTAGAAGTCGGAGATGAGCGCGTTCCACTGCATCTTTCCTTCAGCCACGACGTCAAGGTTGTCCTCCATCCTTGCAGTGAAGTCATAGTTCACGATTTCAGGGAAGCACTTGATGAGATAGTCGGTGACGAGCGTGCCGATGTCCTCGGGGATCAGCTTGCCCTTTTCCGCGCCGAAGCAGGCCCGCACCTGGCGTGAGGTGACGCTGTCGCCCTTGAGGGTATATTCGCAGACAGTCCTGTTCTCACCCTCCCTGTTGCCTTTGGTTATGTACTGCCTTTCGAAAAGTGTTGTGATGGTCGGCGCATAGGTCGAAGGCCTTCCGATCTCCTTTTCCTCCATCTTCTTGACCAGACTGGCCTCGGTGTATCGGGGAGCGTGGGTCGTGTAACTTTCCGTCGCGGTGATCACGTCGCGGAGCATTGTCTGTCCGCAGCCGAGGTCAGGAATGCTGACCAGAAGTCCGTCTTCCTGCGGTTCGTCATCCCGTCCCTCGAGATATACCTTGAGGAATCCGTCGAATATGATGTTTTCAGCCTGAGCCTCGAACTTCTCGTCGATGAGGCTTCCCGATATCTTTATCTCAGTCTTCTCGACGCTGGCGTCAGCCATCTGGCAGGCAATTGTCCTCTTCCAGATGAGATTATAGAGCTTCTGTTCCTGTGCGGTGCCCTCGATGGTCTCATTGTCGATGAAGGTCGGCCTTATCGCCTCGTGCGCCTCCTGTGCGCCCTTGACCTTGGTCTTGTACTGTCTGGGGCGGCTGTAGCGTTCTCCGTACAGGGCCGTGATCTTTGCCCTTGCCGTGTTCACCGCAAGGGAGGAGAGATTGGTGGAGTCGGTACGCATATACGTAATGAGACCGTTCTCGTACAGTTTCTGTGCGACACTCATAGTCTGCTTCACGGAGAAGCCCAGTTTCCTGGACGCCTCCTGCTGGAGCGAGGATGTGGTGAAGGGGGGCGCAGGTGTGCGGGTGCTCTCCTTGCTGTCTATCGAACTGATGGCGAAATCGGACCGGCGGCAGCGCTCCAGGAAGTCCTTTACGCTCTCCTGGTCATCGAATTTGGAATCGAGAACGGTTTTCAGGGTGGTTTCTCCGCCTTCAGGGGTGAAAGTGCCCTGTATCTTGAAGAACCTGGACGGAACGAATGCGTTTATCTCCCTTTCCCTGTCGACGATGAGCCTCAAGGCCACCGACTGAACCCTTCCTGCGGAAAGTCCGGAGCGGATCTTCTTCCAGAGCACGGGTGAGAGTTCGAATCCCACGATCCTGTCCAGGACGCGTCTGGCCTGCTGTGCATACACAAGATCCATATCTATTCCGCGAGGCCTGCTGATTGCTTCCAGTATGGCCGGTTTGGTTATTTCGTGGAACGCTATCCTCCTGGAATTCTCCTCAGTCAGGCCGAGAGTGTCGAAAAGATGCCAGGCGATGGCTTCTCCCTCACGGTCCTCATCGGATGCGAGCCATACGGTTTCCGCATCCCTGACCCTTGTCCGGAGTTCACTGACCACCCTCTTCTTGTCTTCGGGTATCTCGTATGCGGGAGCGAAGCCGTTGTCAATGTCTATTCCTATTCCTTTCTTTCCCTTCTCGATGGCCAGGTCCCTGATGTGTCCGTAACTGGACACCACGGAAAAGTCGCTTCCAAGGTATTTCCCTATGGTTTTTGCCTTGGCGGGGGACTCGACTATCACCAGATTCTTCGATGTGCTCATAGTTTCGCTCTTTAATAACTCAAGTTTCGCAAGTATTTATATCGTTGATAATCAAAGTGAAGTGAGGACTTGCGAAACTTTTCCCCACCGCACTTTCTTATTTTTTTGTCCCCATCCCTGAATCCCTTCCCCGGGGAAGGGACTTTTCCAACGGCCTGACGGCCTCTAAATAAGGTGGTTTCGCATTTGCGAAACTTGAATTTAATAAAAATGCCTTTGGGGCTGCAAAGTAACGGATAATTGAACCAATAATCCAAATTTTGTTGCTACTTTTGTGATTCGAACCAAGGCCGTGAGGCATCCTATCTTGCTGATAATGAAAGATAAAACTCAAAAAATAATAATACGGGTCATATATCTGGCAGTGCTCTGCCCCATTGCCCTGATCCTGATAATGCTCCTGGGAGTGGCTCTCTTCGCGGAGATTCCGTCGTTCGAGGAGCTTGAAAGCCCGAAGACAAATCTCGCGACCCAGCTCATTTCCGAGGATGGCGCCGTGTTCAACACCTACCACATAGAGAACCGTACATTCGTGCGTTATGAAGAGCTCCCCCAGTCGCTGGTGGATGCTGCGGTGGCAACCGAGGACGTGCGTTTCTACAAGCATTCCGGCATCGACTTCCGCAGTCTGGGCCGCGTGGCGGTCAAGACCTTCCTGCTTGGCAACGTCAGCGGCGGCGGTGGCGGATCGACCATCACCCAGCAGCTCGCCAAGTCGCTTTTCCCACGCGAGGAGACATCAAGCCGGATTCCTGGAGCAAAATATGTGAAACTTGCAATCACCAAACTCAAGGAATGGATCACTGCGGTCAGGCTCGAGCACAATTACACGAAGGATGAGATTCTGGCGATGTATATGAACACCATATTCTTCGGTTCGAACGCCTACGGCATCAGAGCTGCGGCCAACACCTTCTTCTCGAAGGACCCCGCGGACCTCAATGTCGAGGAGAGCGCCCTGCTGGTGGGTATGGTGAACAAACCCACCAGATACAATCCCGTGATCAATCCGGACGCCTCCATAACCCGCCGCAACCACGTCCTCTCACAGATGCACAAGTACGGCTATCTGTCACGGGCCGAATGTGACAGCATCAGCGGACTGCCCATCACGCTGTCATATTCACGCCAGGATCATAACAGCGGCATAGGACCCTATTTCAGGGATATGCTCCGCCGGTATATGAACGCGCAGAAGCCGAAACGCTCCGATTACACATATCCCGAGGAATTTTCGGCCGACTCGCTGCGCTGGAATGATGATCCCCTTTACGGCTGGCTCAACAAGAACTCGAAACCCGACGGAAGTCCCTACAATCTGGACAAGGACGGCCTGAAGATATACACCACCATCAACTCCCGTATGCAGCTCTATGCAGAGCAGGCTGTTGCCGAGCATCTTGGCGGCGAACTTCAGCAGCAGTTCTTCAACGATATGAAGTGGAAGACCAACAAGCCTTTCGCCAGGGACGTGGATGCGGAACTGGCCGACAGGCTGATGAAGCAGGCCGAGAGATGGAGCGACCGCTACCGTCAGATGAAGGCGGCGGGGAAAGGCGAAAGCGAGATACGGAAGGCTTTCAGCGAGCCGGTCAGGATGAGGGTGTTCGCCTGGAACAAGGAGGGCTACATCGACACCACAATGACTCCGGACGATTCCATCCGCTACTACAAGTCGTTCCTCCGCGCCGCATTCGTGGCCGTCGAGCCCAACACGGGCAATGTCCTGGCATATGTTGGAGGCCCCAACTACAGGTTCTTCAAATATGACAACGCCTGGCAGGGCAAGCGTCAGGTGGGCTCAACCATCAAGCCGTACCTCTACACCCTTGCGATGCAGGAAGGCTTCACGCCCTGCTCGAAGGTTGCGAACGTCCCCTATACCTTCGAGGTCGGTGACGAGACCTGGACTCCCCGCAGTACGGACCGCGCCGAATGGATAGGACGCACCGTGACTCTCAAATGGGGGCTTACCAACTCCTCAAACAACATTTCCGCATATCTGATGAGCCAGTTCGGGCCTCAGGAAATGGTTGGGATGGCCCGGAAGCTCGGCATAAAGTCACATCTTGAACCGGTGTATTCCCTCTGCGTGGGCTCGTGTGACCTGCCTCCTTTTGAAATGGTCGCCGCATACAATACCTTCCCCAGCCGCGGTGTGCAGATAGATCCCATATTCGTCACCAGGATTGAGGATGCCGACGGCAATGTGCTCGCCAACTTCACTACGCGCAAGACAGAGGCCATCAGCGAGAACACGGCCTACCTTATGGTCAACCTGATGGAAGGCGTGGTGCGTGAGGGTACCGCCGGCAGGTTGCGCGGGAAATACGGGCTTGTCGGTGAACTTGCCGGCAAGACCGGCACCACGAACGACAATTCCGACGGATGGTTCATAGGATACACGCCCAGGATTACGGCCGGCATCTGGGTCGGAGCCGAGGACAGACAGTGCCATTTCGAGTCGACGGCACTCGGCCAGGGGTCAAATATGGCCCTGCCCATCTGGGGAATCTTTATGAAGAAAGTTTATGCTGACAACAGCCTTAACATAACGGAACAGGATACTTTTGTGGCACCTCCCGGGTTCGACCTTGCGCTTGGCTGCTCAGGCGGTGATGACGAGGTGACCGACAGTGGCTTCACCACTGCGGAACTTCAGGAGGAAAATGAATTTTTTGATTGAGATGAAGAAACAGATAGCGCTTGTCTATGGCGGCAACTCGGCGGAACACGATATTTCCGTCGCAAGCGGGAAGAATGTCGCCGCTCTTATTGACAGAAACCTTTTCGACGTGCACGAGATTCTTGTCAAGGGCACTTCCTGGAGCATACAGCGTGAAGGATACGCCCCGATCGAGATGAATAAGGACGATTTTTCGTATCAGCTTGACGGTCGCAGGGTGGCTTTCGACAAGGTCTTTATGATGATACACGGCACACCGGGCGAGAACGGCCTTATGGAAGCCTATTTCGAAATGCTGGACATTCCGTACACCACCTGCTCGAGCTTTGTAGGTGCGACGACTTTCAATAAATACGCCTGCAAGCAGTTCCTCCGCACCTCCGGAGTCCATCTTGCAAAGGACATCTACCTGAGGAAAGGCGATCCGTTCGACCCCGATGCGATTGTAAGGGAGCTGGGCCTCCCCCTTTTTGTGAAGCCCTGCGACGGAGGAAGCAGTTTCGGTGTGACCAAGGTCAAGAGGAAGGAGGATATCGCCGCCGCCATAGAGGAGGCCACCAGGGAATGGGACAGCTGCCTGATAGAGGAGTTCATAGAAGGCCGTGAGATGGATCAGGGCGTCTATTGCGATGAGGGAGAGATAAAGGTGCTCCCCATCACCGAGATCATCACCACAAATGAATTCTTCGACTATGAGGCCAAATATCTCGGCAAGAGCGATGAGGTTTGTCCGGCGCATATATCCGAACATACTGCCGCCCTTGTGGGTGAAGCCACGAAAATCATATACCACCGTCTCGGGTGCAAGGGATTTGTCAGAATGGACTACATCGTCCGTGGTGACGAGGTGTTCTTCCTCGAGATAAACACGGTTCCCGGCTTTACCAAGGCCAGCATTGTGCCCAAGCAGGTGATGGCCGCAGGTATGTCCGTCACGGATTTCCTCACGAAGGTGATAAACGAGGGCTGATATGACAATATCCGCCTTTGCCTCGGCCGCACGCGGCAGACTCGAGCCTCTCTATGGCGCAGATGAGGCCAGATCCCTGGTCAACCGTCTGGTGGAGGGGCTTCTCGGGATTCCCGCATACAAGATTTCCACCGATCCCGATATTGCGGTGGCGGACGAGGATGCCCGCGCCCTTGAGGCGGCAATGGACCAGCTGGCCGACTACAGACCCCTTCAGTATGTCCTTGGGGCCTGTGAGTTCGCTTCGTTGAGGTTCAGGGTCAGGGAAGGTGTCCTCATCCCGCGTCCCGAAACCGAGGAGCTCGTTAAGCTGGTGGTGGAGGAGTTCGATGACAATTACCCGGATGCCGGGCAGTCCGCGCCGAATGTTCTGGATGCCTGCACCGGTTCAGGCTGCATAGCGTGGTCATTGGCGGCATATCTTCCGGAATGTCAGATATATGGGTGCGACATTTCCGATGATGCGCTGAAAGTCGCCTGCAAGCAGAAACCCCGTCCGGCGGACCCTCAGATGGGACGTATGGACATCGCGCGTCCGGTCTTCTTCCAGGCCGACGTGCTGAAACCGCCTCCTGCCGGCCTGCCGAAGTTCGGCATTATGGTCAGCAACCCTCCCTATGTATGTATGGAAGAGAAGGCTGTGATGTCACCGAACGTCCTGCGGTATGAACCGGAACTGGCGCTGTTCGTCCCCGACGGGGACCCGTTGCTGTATTACAGGGCCCTGTCCGACTGGGGCCTGAAACTGCTTGAAGACGGGGGACATCTCTATTTTGAAATCAACGAGAGGTTCGCCGCCGAAATGAAGGCCCTTCTGACCATCGCAGGTTACCGCGATGTCGAAGTCCTCAAGGATATCAACGGCCGCGACCGTTTCGTAAAGTGTCACAGATAGATTCTAATTTCCAGGATATGCTTTTCGACAAGACCGTTTACATTTCCCGCAGGGAGACGCTCAGAAAGAAGGTCTCCACGGGGCTGATAGTGCTCTTCGGCAACAATGACTCTCCCGCCAACTACCCTGCCAACGCTTTCAGGTTCAGGCAGGACAGTTCTTTTCTCTACTATTTCGCGCAGAAGAGAGACGCCCTTGTGGGGGTGTTGGATGCCGACTCCGGGGAAGACTGGCTGCTCGGTGACGACATCGATATCGAGGACATCATCTGGACCGGATTCGTCCCTTCGGTGCACGATCTCGCCATAGAGGCGGGAGTGTCACATTCGGCTCCCCTTTCGAAGCTTGACGATATGGTAAAGGCCGCGCTTTCGGCCGGCCGTGAAGTGCATTATCTGCCTCCGTACCGTCACGACACTATGATACGGCTGTCCGACCTGCTTGGCATACATCCTCTTGAAACCCGTCAGAAGGCCTCCGTCCGCCTTATCAAGGCGGTCGTGGATATGCGTTCGATAAAGAGCGACGGCGAGGTTGCCGAGATAGAGCGCGCAATGGCCATAGGCTATCAGATGCACACTGCCGCCATGAAAGCGTGCAGGCCCGGTGTCACCGAGAAGAGCATAGCGGGCATAATGGAGGGCATCGTCACCTCTCTTGGAAGCAAGGTATCCTTCAACAGCATAGTTTCGATGCACGGTGAGATATTCCACGGCGATCCTTCGGACGTCCCGATGGAAGCGGGAAGACTGATGCTTTGTGATGCCGGGGCTGAAACCGACAACCACTACTGTTCCGACAACACGCGTGTGACCCCGATAAGCGGGCGGTTCACCTCACGTCAGAGGGATATCTATACAATTGTCGAGGCCTGCCACGACCTTGTGATAGAAAAGGCGCGGCCCGGCGTCAAATGGCTCGATATGCATCTCGATGTGTGCCGCCTGATGGCCGGCCGGCTGAAGGATCTGGGCCTGATGAGGGGCAATGTGGACGATGCCGTCGAGACGGGAGCCCACGCGATGTTCCTCCAGCACGGCCTGGGACATATGATGGGTATGGACGTGCACGATATGGAAGGCCTGGGCCAGATATACGTCGGTTTCGACGATGAGGTGCGCCCTTCCACCCAGTTCGGTACGGACTGCCTCAGATGCGGCCGCCGCATACAGCCGGGCTTCGTCCTGACTGACGAACCGGGAATCTATTTCATACCGGCGCTCATCGACAGGTGGCGCGCGGAAGGTCTCCACAGGGAGTTCATCAACTACGACCTGCTCGAATCCTACAGGGACTTCGGCGGCATACGCATCGAGGATGACCTTCTGATCACCGACACCGGCTGCCGTGTCCTCGGAGAGGATATCATTCCCTACCACGCCGACGACGTGGAGGAATTCATAGCCTGACGGAATCAGTTCTTCCCGTCGATCTCCCTGAGAAGTTCCTCCACTGCCGCCCTGAGCTGGCTGTCCTCGCCCTTGACTATCGTTTCAGGTGAGTTGAGGACAAAAATGTCAGGTTCGAGCTGCGTTCCTTCAAGATAGTTGCCCTCCGCCGTACGGTATCCTATGACCGGGATGCCGAACACCAGTGACGGGTCCTGGAGCGTAACCCAGCTCACGCTGGTCATTGTGCCGGGAACGGGCGCTCCGACGAGCTTGCCGATGTTCCGGTGACTGTAGACCCAGGGTGTGCCGTGAGCGTTGCTGTAGTTCGCCTCGCACTGTATCATTATGCTCGGCTTGTTCCACCTGCGGCTGGGCATATCACAGCTTTCGCGGCCCCTGATGACCTGGGTCAGATACTTCTCGCCGCTGAACATTATCTCGATGTCCTCGTGCATACGGCCGCCACCGTTGAAACGGGTGTCTATGACTATGCCTTCACGCTTGTTGTACTTGCCCAGCACCTTGGAGTACATCGGACGGAAGCTCCCGTCATTCATCTGGCGGATGTGAACGTATCCGAGACGTCCGCCGGACCATTTCTCCACGTCGGCTTCACGCTGTTTCACCCAACGGTCATAAAGAAGGTCGCTCATACGCGATGACGAAACGGGCAGTACCATATCGTCGCCCTTGCCCTTTATTGAAACGAGGGTCTTCTTTCCGGCCAGCCCCGCAAGGAGTATGCTGATGTCGCTGTCAGCGGTGATTTCCACTCCGTTGATGCGGGTTATTATGTCGCCTTCCCTGAGTTTGAGGCCGTCGTGATCGAACGGACCGCCACAGACTATCTCGTCCACCTTCAGCCCTTCGCCGTCATATTTCATATCGAACAGAAGCCCGAGAGAAGCGGTCGCTTCACCTTCCGAGCGGTGGGAGTACCTGCCTCCGGTATGGGACACGTTGAGTTCTCCGAGCCATTCGCTGAGCATCTCGGCGAAATCATAGTTGTTGGATATGTGAGGAAGGAAGCGTCGGTATGCCTCGCTCATCGCCACCCAGTCGACTCCGTGCATAGCCTCGGTATAGAAGCGTTTCTGCTCTTCGCGGAAGACATAGTCGAACATATACCTGCGTTCGGCGCTGCGGTCGAGCCTGAAGTCGGCGTTCCAGCTGATGTTCTTGAACTTCTCGCCGTCGAGCTTCTTCATCGTGCCGCCGAGCAGGAAGATGGTCTTCCCCGAACTGTCTGTCTCGAAATGTCCTGATCCGGCTCCCTTGGAGACGAGTTTGGTCTCGTGTTCACGGAGATTCATCTTCCAGAGGTCCATCCCGCTTTCGAACGATGCAAGATACCAGAGAGTCTCGCCGTCCTTGCTCAGGATGGCGTCACCGAGGGTGGCGCTGTTGGGTGTGAGGCGCACCACACGGTCTTCCAGACCTTCGAGTTCAACCTTTATGTCGCCATTGCCCTTTGCGTCGCTCTTCTTCTGCAGTTCGAAGTCCTCCTTGGACAGACGGTATCTGTCATATGCCTCACGGTTGAGGAAACAGAGCAGGATGTCGTCCTGAGATCCCCAGGAGGCGTGGGAGCGGAGTCCGTAGTATTCGCTCTGGAACAGAATGGCGTTGCCGTCCATCACCCAGTGGGGGGAGCCGGACATATATCCGCTTGCGGTGATGTTGGTTATCTCGCCGCCGTGTGAGCTCACGATGCCCAGATCGTTGTAGGGCTCGCGTCCGTTGGCGGTGTATTCCACCACGAACCATTTGCCGTCGGGACTCCACCGGTAGGTGAAGGAGCCGCTGCGGTCATACCAGCAGCTGCCGTCGGTCACCTCGCGCACCGCACCGGATGCCATATCCATAACCTTGAGCCTGCACCTGTCCTCGATGAAGGCCAGCTCACTGCCGTCGGGAGAGAATGTCGGCCAGGCTCTCTCCACATTGACGTCGTGGAGCAGGGGCTTCTCGTCAATGACGGTGGCGTTGGGGAAATCGGGATCCTCACTGCGCCCGATGGTGGCCATATAAAGCTGTGATATGCCGTCACGTTCGCTGGAGTAGACCAGTGTGCGGCTGTCGTGGCCGAAACTGATTCCGCGTTCGGCCGCTGCGGTATGGGTTATCTGTTTTGTGGTGTTATAGTCCACTGAAGTGACGAACACCTCCCCGCGCACGGTGAAGGCCACCTGCTTTCCATCCCCACTGACGGTGGCTCCGCCGGCGCCGCCTGTGGCCCGTATGCGCTCGGAGATGTTCTCCTGGTCGAGGATAAGGTCTATTGCAACCTTTTCAGGGCTGCCGCCGTTCTTCATAGTGTAGATTTCACCGTTCCAGGTGAAGCAGAGAAGGTCTCCGCCGCGGGAGAGGAAGCGGACCGGATGGGTGTCGAACGAGGTCAGCCTCTTCCATCCTTCAGGCACCGCGCCGGCATCTGCTTTCGTGACCGCACCGTCTTTGAGGGGGAATGACCATACGTTCATTGTACCGCCGGCCACTTCGGCAAGCAGATATACGGTCCTGCCGTCGGCGCTGACAACCGGGTTGCGGTCCTCTCCGGGACGGTCGGTGAGGTTGGTATGCCTGCCTGAGCGCAGGTCATAGCGCCAGATGTCGCGTGTGACGGAGGATGTATGGTGCTTCCTCCATTCGTCCTCCACTCCCTTGCGGTCCTGATAGAGGAACCATTTGGCATCGGGACCATAGCTCACCATCTCTGCAGGGGTTGCCAGAACCTGGGTGCTCTTGCCTCCGCTCACGGGGACGGCATAGAGTTCCGTCATGGATGAGGTGGGGAAGAGAGCGCTCTGAGCGGGATCCTGTATGGAGGCGCTGAAGAGCACCTTCTTCCCGTCGGGCGTGAAGGTTGAAGGTATTTCGTTCGCAGAATTGAAGGTCAGACGCGTTGCCGGACCACCTTCGGAAGACATCACATATATGTCGAGGCTTCCGTTGCGGTCACTTGAAAAGGCTATCCTGCTGCCGTCGGGACTCCAGATGGGGTTGGCTTCGTAACTGTCGAGCGAAGTCAGTCTCGATGCGTTGCCTCCGGATGAAGGCACGGACCAGATGTCGCCTTTGTAGCAGAAGGCTATGGCGCTGCCGTCAGGGGAGATCTGCACGTCGCGGAGCCATAGTGGCGTTTCGGCCGTGAGTGTGAGTGACACGAGGAGGAATGTGATGATGGCGAATGTCTTTCTCATATTTGTGCTTTTATAGATGAATGCGTTGTTGTGTTATTGGAAGAGGGCGCGGCACAATCCGCCTATGTCCGAAACGGGAACAACCTCGATGCGGCCCTTGGCGAAAGCGGCGTCCTTGTTGAAGGATGA
Source organism: Bacteroidales bacterium (assembly GCA_045600965.1). Lineage (GTDB taxonomy): Bacteria > Bacteroidota > Bacteroidia > Bacteroidales > UBA932 > RGIG6374. Next base: position 37,101 of record JAZRYW010000028.1, read on the forward strand.
GACGTATATCCTCTTGAATCCCAGTTTCTCGGCTTCTGAAATGCGTCTTTCCACCTGCGTGACGGGGCGTATCTCGCCGCTCAACCCGATTTCTCCGGCAAAGCAGCAGTCCTGGGGTATGGTCAGGTCGAAATTGGAGGACAGCACGGCGACCACAATCGCCAGGTCACACCCGGGATCGTCGACGCGCAGGCCACCGGCAATGTTGAGGAACACATCCTTGGAGGCCAGCTTGAATCCGGCTCTCTTCTCGAGCACGGCAAGGAGCATATTGAGACGTCTTGTATCGAATCCGGTGGCGGAACGCTGGGGCGTGCCGTATGCGGCGGTGCTGACCAGGGCCTGAATCTCTATCAGGAAAGGTCTTGTCCCGTCCAGAAAGGCGCTGATGGCCACTCCGCTGAGATTGCCTTCGTGCATCGGTATGAGCATTTCGGAAGGGTTGGTGACCTCCCGCAGGCCGTGCCCCGTCATCTCGAAGACAGCGAGTTCGGCTGTGCTGCCGAACCTGTTCTTGATGCTTCGCAGTATGCGGTAAGAACCGCGGCTGTCACCTTCGAACTGCAGCACGACGTCCACTATATGCTCCAGCACCTTGGGACCTGCGATGGTGCCGTCCTTTGTGATGTGCCCTATCAGTATGACAGGAGTGTCGGTCTCCTTTGCGAAACGGAGCAGGGATGCGGCGCACTCGCGCACCTGCGACACGCTGCCGGCCGAGGATTCGACGTTCTGGCTGTATATGGTCTGTATGGAATCTATTATGAGCAGTTCGGGCGATGTCTCGGAGGCCACCTTGAGTATGTTCTCCAGCAGGGTCTCGCTGAGGACATGGCAGCGGTCGTTCTCCCCGCCGAGCCTTATGGCGCGCATCTTTATCTGGCGTATGCTCTCCTCTCCCGAAACATATAGCGTGTTGAACTGCCTGCCCTGACTGTCACGTCCCAGCAGTGACAGCTGAAGGGACAGGGTGGATTTGCCTATGCCGGGTTCGCCGCCGATGAGTATCATCGAGCCGCGGACCATTCCGCCACCCAGCACACGGTCCATCTCCCCGCATCCCAGAGGTATGCGGTTCTCTTCGGTTGTGGCCACTTCGTCCAGCCTGCAGGGTTTCGATGCGGTGGAATTGAACAATGCCCTGTTGCGCGAGGTTGCCGTTCCCTCCATTGCGGCAGGCTCCTCCACCATAGTGTTCCATTGCCCGCAGGCGGGGCATTTGCCAAGCCACTTGGGGCTTTCGTTGCCGCAGGATGTGCAGTACCAGGCAGTCTTGCTTTTTGCCATAAATGCTCTTTTTTCTCGACAAAATTACCTATATTTGTAAATAGGTAAAAATAAAATGCTCAAAAAACGATATGTCCCGGACAATCAGAACGATATTTCTTCTCCTTGCATTCCTTGCGGCGGGAATCTCCCGTGCCGCCGGAGAAGATTCCGTCCGCGCATATCCGGACAGCTGCATCGCATCCAATCTCGATGCCTACATCACGCAGGTCATCAACCGATGGAACATACCGGGGATGGGAGTCGCCGTGATGCGCCACGATTCCCTGATTCTCTGCAAGGGCTATGGCGTGAAGGAAATCGGGAAGCCGGATCCGGTTGACGGCAATACCGTCTTTCATATCGGATCCGTGTCGAAGTCCTTCACTGCTGCCGTCATCGCTTCTTTGGTTGACGAAGGGCTTGTCGCTTGGGATGATACGGTCAAGAATATATTGCCCGACCTTGAACTCTGCGACAAATGGGTGGAGGAGCATCTTCAGGTGAAGGACATAATGACCCACCATACCGGTCTTGCGGGGCAGGACGGAACGTATTTCCCCAATCTCGGGTATGACCGCGACGAGATATACCATATGCTGAGGTTCCTCAAGCCCGTGTACGTCTACAGGGGCGAATTCCAGTATAACAACCTCACTTTCCTCATTGCGGCCCGCATAATTGAAAAGCTGACGGGAAAGACTTGGGACGAGAACGTGCGGGAGCGCATACTGGAGCCGCTCTCAATGACATCGACCGGCACCTCAGCGGAATTCTACACCTCCGCGGAGAATGCCGCCACCCAGCACAGCAGCCTCTGGCGGGACGGCTCTTTCCACAACGAAGCCCTCCGCGGCGAGGACAGGGCCCTGTGGTGGCTGGATGCCGTGGGACCTGCCGGAAGCGTGGTCTCCACCCCTGCAGACCTTGTCAAATGGGTGCAGTTCCACAAGAACGGCGGGGTGTCCGCTTCCGGGCGAGTGATATCGGAGAAGCAGATGGACTACCTCCATCAAGGCCGTACGATCGTGCGGCAGGATCCCGATGCGATCCGTCTTTACGCCCACTGCTGGTATGTCGACCAGGACCGCCACGGAAGACTGTACTACCATACCGGAACCACCTGGGGGATGACGGCTCTTTGTGCCTGGCATCCGCAGCTGGACTTCTCAATCGTGATACTTGTCAACAACGAGATAACCGACGCGCCCCGCTGGGCCGTTCTCAAGCGTCTGCGCGATCTGTGCGAAGGGGCTCCGGATACTGACTACAGCGCCATTTCCTTCGAATCCCGCCTGGCGGAAAGAGCCTCGTCCGGTGAGGCGGTGAACAATGCCGCCGCAGAGCCCGCTCCAACTGCTGAAATGCACAGGGCGAAGTTTTATGTCGGGCGGTATGAGAACGAATGGCCTCTGGGAGAGGCTGTCGTGACAGAAACTGACGGAAAGCTGCTCCTTCAGGCCGGTGGCCGCGGATGGGTCCACGAACTTGAGCATATCGACGGCGACCGCTTTGAAATGACCTCTCAGGGGCACACTTTCCCCGTGGAGTTCACCCCCTCGCCGGACGGGCGTAAGGCAGCGTCCCTCCGTATTGATTTCGACAACAGGTCCGACTGTATCGGGCCCTGGACAAGGGTGGGGAGATAACATATGGCCAGTACGAAGGAAATAGGAAATGTCGCGGAGAATCTCGCTCTCGAGTACCTCCTCTCAAGGGGGATGACCCTGCTCGACCGCAACTGGCGGAGCGCCCACAGGGAGTTGGACCTTGTTATGGAAAGCGCCGACAGGCTTCACATAGTGGAGGTCAAGTCTCTCCGCGAACCTGCGGCACGCCAGCCGTTTGAGGCTGTAGATGCTGTCAAGCAGCAGAATCTTATCCGTGCGGCGCGTGCGTACGTAGCAATTAAGAACATAAAGAAGGAGGTGCAGTTCGACATAGTGTCGGTGTCTTTCCTGAAGGACGGCACCGGAATCGAATACATCCCGGACGCGTTCCTGCCCATAGTGAAGCCATTGTACCGCAAACGCCTTTGAGAACCATTCCAAAACAGGTTATGAAACGATTCAAACAAATATGAAAACTAACAGGAATCATTATTGCGTCATTATGGCCGGCGGCATAGGAAGCCGTTTCTGGCCTGTAAGCAGGGACTCCCGTCCCAAACAGTTCCTCGATATCCTCGGAACCGGCCGGACTTTCATCCAGGCCACCTATGACCGCTTCTGCAAGATAATACCAAAGGACAACATCATAGTCGTGACTTCGGTGCAGCACGCCGCCCTGGTAAAAGAGCAGCTTCCGGATCTTCCGATGGAGAACATTCTGTCGGAGCCATATCGCCGTAACACGGCGCCCTGTATCGCATATGCCGTCTACAAGCTCCGTAAGCGCAATCCCGACGCCTCCGTTGTCGTCGCCCCCTGCGATCATCTCATTCTCGATTCCGATCTTTTCCTCAAGACCATAGAGGCCGCCCTTGACTTCACGGCAGTCTATGACCGTCTCTATACGATAGGTATCGAACCTACCCGTCCCGACACCAATTACGGCTATATCCAGACCGACCGCTCAAATACCCGCGATGTGGCCGGCACGACAGGATATATGGTCAAGACCTTCACCGAAAAGCCGGATGAGGAGCTTGCTCGCAAGTTCGTCGATAGCGGTGAGTTCCTGTGGAATTCCGGCATCTTCATATGGAAGGTGACGACCATCATCCGTGAGATGGAGCAGCTTCTTCCCGAAGTGGCCGGGCTTTTCGAGCGTGGGGAGGACTGCTTCGACACCGACGGGGAACAGAAATATGTTGAGATGGTGTACCGTGACTGCCCCAAGATATCGATAGACTACGGTGTTATGGAGAAGACCCAGCTTGCCCGCGTTCTGCCGGGCTCCTTCGGCTGGTCCGACCTCGGCACCTGGACGTCCCTCTATCAGATTGCAAGGAACAAGGATGCCGCAGGCAACGTCGTCCGTGCTGCTGACGGAGTGGGGATGGTTGACAAAAAGCTGACCGGGACAATGGTCATATCCTATGAAAAGGGCAAGTTGGTTGTGGTCAAGGGCCTGGACAACTATCTGGTTGTCAACACTGATGATGTGCTTCTGATATGTCCCAAGGATGACGCTTCCGTCAAGAATGTCATCACCGACCTGTCGATGAGCAATGACAAACAGGAGTATTTATAGCATTTTCAGGATTGTTCCAAAAGAGAATCTGTTTTGAAATGGTTCACGAAAATTGTTATAGGTTATTTTTCAGTAGATTTTTTGATGATTTGAAGGAGCAACGGGGTTCCGTTGTGACTGAAAAGCATCGAAAAATATGCGAAAAAGAAACATAAGTATTGAAG
>JAZRYW010000029.1:0-2291 GCA_045600965.1 Bacteroidales bacterium
CATTTCTTATGCATCTTTTTTGCGTCTTTGCACTTTCAATTCGGTCACATACCAACCGGTATGCTCCCTCATTTCAAGCACAAATCCATCAAAAAATCTGCTATAATAAATTTCGGCAATCAAATTTAAACAGCTTCTTATTTTTTCATCATTCCCAGGTGCAAAAATAATCAATATTTTCAAACAGTTTCTTATCTTTGCAAAGATATGCGTGAGACCAAGACCTACATATACAATTCCAGGACAGACGCTTATGAGCTCCACCGCCCTTCGGTGCTGAGTTATCTGGCCAGAGTGGCCGGCGTGGTGGCTATGGCCGCCCTGTGCTTTGCGCTTTATTCCTGGATATACACCGACATTTTCGGTTTCCGCAGCCCCAAGACTTTCTTCCTGACTCAGCGCAATTCCAGGCTTCTGTCGAAGGTTGAGCTCATCAATCAGAGGCTTGACAACGAATCCGCCGCGCTGCAGCAGCTCCAGATGCGGGACAATGTAGTGTACCGTCCGATTTTCGGTATGGAGGAGATACCTCAGGATGTACGCAACGCCGGATTCGGCGGGGTGGACCGTTATGCCCGTTTCAAGGGTTTCTACAATTCCGAACTCCTCACATCCTCCGCGATGAAGATGGACATACTGACCAAGAAGGCCTACATCCAGTCCAAGTCTTTCGATGACGTGCAGCTCCTTTCAAGGCGGGCGAACGATATGGCCTCCTGCATACCGACCATCTTCCCTGTCTCGACAAATGCGAAGAATCACATATCGAGCCGTTTCGGTTACCGCCCGGACCCCTTCACCGGCTCCCCGAAGTTCCATTCGGGCGTGGACATCGCCGGCCCCCTGGGAGAACCGGTATACGTCACCGGTGACGGAACCGTGGCTGAAGTGGGATACAATTTCTACGGATACGGCAATTTCATCATAGTCGACCACGGATTCGGATACAGGACGAGATACGCCCATCTGAAGACCACCGGAGTCATAGAAGGCCAGACCGTAAGGCGCGGGGACCAGATCGGCACGATGGGATCGACCGGCAGGCGCTCCACCGGCAGCCATCTCCACTACGAGGTGAGCTACAAGGGCCTTGCCATCAATCCCTGGAATTTCTTCGACAGCACCATAGATCCGGAAGATTACGCGCTGATGGTACGTCCGGTCAGCAGGTAGCAGATGCCGTCCCGCAGATTCATCTATAACAGGAAGGACCGCAGGTTCAAGAAAAAGGAAATCACGTTCCGTGAGGTTCTTTCCAAACTTGGCCATTATCTGCTTGTGTCGCTTGGTCTGGCATTGGTGTTCTATGTCTTCTACGCCCTGTTTTTCAGTTCCACCCGAGAGAAGGAGCTCATAGTGGAGAACCGCTATCTCCAGGAAGAGTACAACACTATGGAGGAGCGTATGGACCTGCTCCACGATGCAGTGTCCGACCTCGAAAGACGCGACAAGGAAATATACGGCCAGATATTCAATTCCCTGCCGCCCAATTTCGTCCCCCACGATACAATAGCGGACTACGGAACGGTCCTTATGCTTGACCGGAGCGCGATGGAGAAGGGCAACTATGCTCTTACCCGTGAACTGCTCCTGCTTGCCGACCGGCAGGACGCCGCCATAGACAGTTTGAATTCGATACTTGGAGCGATGGGCGCGGATGCCCTGAACATACCATCGATACTTCCAGTCCCCGATTTCAGCCTCGCCCGTACCGGGGCGTCCGTAGGAATGAAAATGAACCCGTTCTACAAGACGCTCCGCTATCACGAAGGCCTCGACCTGGTTGTGCCCACGGGGACCAACGTGCTCGCAACGGCATCCGGCAGGGTTGTGCTTGCAGGCAGGAACGGCACTTCCAAGGGCAACCAGGTGGTGATCGATCACGGCAACTCCCTCAGGACGGAATATTCCCATCTCAACGACATTCTCGTCCGTTCGGGCCAATACGTCCGTCAGGGGGAAAGGATAGGGAGGTCAGGGTCGACCGGGACCAGCTTCACTCCACACCTGCATTATGCCGTTTTCCTCGACGGGGAGGCCGTGGACCCGGTGAACTATTTCTTCGGGAGCCTTGACGTCCACGACCTGCGCCGTATGCTCGTAATAGCGACAAACACCGGACAGTCACTTGATTGAAACAGATATATTTCAGAGGCCGTCAGGCCGTTGGAAAAGTCCCTTCCCCGGGGAAGGGATTCAGGGATGGGGACAAAAAATAAGAAAGTGCGGTGGGGAAAAGTTTCGCAAGTTCTCACTTCACTTTGATTATCAACGATATAAATACTTGCGAA
>JAZRYW010000030.1:0-30250 GCA_045600965.1 Bacteroidales bacterium
CGTACAAAAGAAGTTTAAAATCCATAGGACCTTAGCCTTCACGCGGCATGGCTGGATCAGTCTTCCGACCATTGTCCAATATTCCTCACTGCTGCCTCCCGTAGGAGTCTGGACCGTGTCTCAGTTCCAGTGTGGGGGACCTTCCTCTCAGAACCCCTAGACATCGACGGATTGGTGGGCCGTTACCCCGCCAACTTCCTAATGTCACGCGAGCCAATCCGTGACCTCCGTGGATTTTATGACCGTGGGATGCCCCACTTTCATCTTATGGAGTGTTAGTCGGCGTTTCCACCGGTTATCCTCCTGTCACGGGCATGTTGCTCACGCGTTACGCACCCTTGCGCCGGTCGCCGCCAGGTGTTGCCACCCGCGCTGCCCCTCGACTTGCATGTGTTAAGCCTGCCGCTAGCGTTCATCCTGAGCCAGGATCAAACTCTTCATTGTATATTCTTTTACATTTTCCAGCTTGAACCTCACTCTCTTATTGTCAACTCTTTAAGAATCAACGCTTATCGTTTATTGTTTCACGTTTTTCGGTACTTGCTTGTACTAATTTGTCTTCCAATCTGTCAATGAACTGCCGTTCCTTCCGAAACGGGCTGCAAATATACGAACTCTTTTCTTTCTACCAAACTTTTTCTCAACTTTTTTCTAAGCCGGATTGATTTTCGCGATGAGATTTGTAAGAACGCTTCCGGTGCCATATTCGATGAACCGGTCTGCACCATCGCGCTTCATCCGAAGGACAGACTGAGTCCATAGCACGGGTGAAGTCAGTTGCATAAGAAGGTTGGTCCTTATCTCCTGAGGGTCTGTGTGAGGCAAGGCGTCGACGTTCTGATAAACGGGACAGCGTGGGGTGGAGATCGGCGCCGCATCAATGGCCGCAGCAAGTTCCACACGCGCCGATTCCATAAGCGGCGAATGGAACGCACCTCCGACAGCGAGCTTCAATGCACGCTTTGCACCGGCTGCGAGGCATTTTGCGCAAGCCTCCTCAACCGCGGCGGTGTCACCTGAGATGACCAGCTGTCCGGGGCAATTGTAGTTTGCGGGGACCACCGTGCCTTTGACCTCCGAGCATATCCGCTCCACCGTTTCATCAGGGAGCCTTGTTATGGCCGCCATTGCGCCGGGAGCCGCCTCACAGGCCTTCTGCATTGCTTCGGCACGCAGGGCGACGAGTTTCAGCGCATCCTCGAAAGTCAAGGCGCCGGCCACTGCAAGTGCGGAGAACTCGCCCAGCGAGTGGCCCGCCACCATATCGGGAGCGTTTTCGGCATCCAGGGCCGAGGCAATCACGGAATGGATGAATACCGCCGGCTGAGTGACCCTGGTGGCCAGAAGGTCCTCCTCAGCGCCTTCGAACATTATTCGGGTTATGCCGAAGCCGAGTATGTCATCGGCTGCGGCGAACATATCCCGCGCAAGGTCGGAAGCTTCCCAAAGCTCCCGACCCATCCCGGTCTTCTGTGAGCCTTGTCCTGGAAAAACGAAGGCCTTCATATACTACATAAGTGCAAGTCTGCGATAGGAGTTGAAGCGCCAGCGGGCAAACTGCTCTGTCCTTTCGTAGAGTTCCTGTGCAATCTCAGGGAACTGCTTCTGCAGCGATGCATAGCGCACCTCTCCCTTGAGGAAGTCCTGGAACTTGCTCCAGTCGGGTTCCTTGCTGTCGAGCACGAAGGGGTTCTTGCCCTGAGCCTCCAGATCCGGATTGTAGTGGTAGAGGTGCCAGTAGCCACATTCGACAGCCATCTTTTCCTCAAGCTGACTCTTGCCCATACCCACCTTCAGACCGTGGTTGATGCAGGGAGCGTATGCTATCACGAGTGAAGGACCGTTGTAGGCCTCAGCCTCCTTGAGCACGTTGAGCAGCTGCGCCTGCGAGGCGCCCATTGCCACCTGTGCAACATATACATAGCCATAACTGATGGCCATCATGCCGAGGTCCTTCTTGCGCACCCTCTTTCCGGAAGTTGCAAACTTGGCAACCGCGCCGGCGGGGGTTGACTTGGATGACTGTCCGCCCGTGTTGGAGTAGACTTCGGTATCGAGGACAAGCACGTTGACGTTCTCACCGGACGCGAGCACGTGGTCGAGTCCGCCGTAACCGATATCGTATGACCAGCCGTCACCACCGAATATCCACTGTGAACGTACGGGTATGAAGCTCTGGAGTTCGAGGAGCCGGGTGCAGGTTTCGCAGCTGCATTCCTTCATCAGAGGAACGAGTTTGTCGCATACTTCGCGGGTTGAAGCCGCATCTGCGGGATTTTCAAGCCACTGTGAGAAGAGAGCCTTCATCTCGGAAGTGCAGCAGCTGCACTCGAGGCCCTGGCGCATCAGGTTGCCCACTGTCTGGCGCACCCTTTCAGAGCCGAGACGCATACCGAGACCGAACTCGGCGGCATCCTCGAAGAGGGAGTTGGACCAGGCGGGACCGTGTCCTTCGCGGTTGGCGCAGTAGGGTGACGAAGGGAAGGATGCGCTGTAGATGGACGTACAGCCGGTAGCGTTGGCTATCATCATACGGTCACCGAAGAGTTGGGTCAGAGTCTTGATATAAGGTGTTTCACCGCAGCCGGCGCAGGCGCCCGAGAACTCGAACAGCGGCTGTGCGAACTGTGAATTCTTGACGTTCTGGGCCTTGGGAGCGACATTGTCCCTGTAGCCCACGTTGGCGTGGAGGGCATCGAAATTGGCCTGCTCAGCCTGCTGGCTCTCAAGAGGCTTCATAACGAGGGCCTTGGTCTTGGCGGGGCATATCTCCGCGCAGCTTCCGCAGCCCGTGCAGTCCATCGGAGAAACCTGCATCGTGAACCAGTATTCCTTGAAGGCGGCATTTCCCTTCACCTTCCTGGCTCCGGGGAATTTCGCAGCCTCTTCTTCAGTCATAAGGAAAGGACGTATGGCGGCGTGAGGGCAGACATAAGAGCACTGGTTGCACTGGATACAGTTTTCAGGCGTCCATTCGGGAACATTGACAGCTGCGCCGCGCTTTTCGAATGCGGCCGTGCCGACGGGAATGGTGCCGTCCTTGCAGATGCCTGCAAATGCGCTGACGGGAAGGTCATCACCGCACTGCGCGTTGCAGACGTCGGCGACGTTCTTCACAAATTCGGGAGCGAGCCTGTCGATGTTGGGATTGACGAACTTGCCTGTTGCATCTGCCCAGCTTGCAGGAACTTCCACCTCAACGTATTCGGCGCCACGGTCAACTGCGGCGTAGTTCATCCTGACGATGTTCTCGCCCTTCTTGCCGTATGACTTGTCAATGGCCTTCTTCATATAGGAGACAGCCTCCTCGTAGGGAATGATGCCCGTTATCTTGAAGAACGCGGACTGGAGTATGGTGTTGGTGCGTCCGCCGAGACCTATCTCCGCGGCTATCTTTGTGGCATTGATGACATATAACTTGAGCTTCTTCTCCCAAATGGTCTTCTTTATGAAATCGGGGATTCGTTCAAGTGTGTCCTCGGTGTCCCACAGGCTGTTGAGCAGCAGCGTACCTCCGTTCTTGACGCCGCGCAGGACATCATACTTGCGCAGGTAGGAGAACACGTGGCAGGCCACGAAATCCGGAGTGGACACCAGATAGGGTGCGTGGATGGGGGTGTCACCGAAACGCAGGTGAGAGCAGGTGTATCCGCCGGACTTCTTGGAGTCGTAGTCGAAATAGCCCTGGCAGTACTTGGGAGTATGGTCGCCAATGATCTTGATGGTGTTCTTGTTGGCGCCGACGGTGCCGTCGGAGCCGAGGCCGAAGAACTTGCATTCATAAGTTCCGTCCTTTGCAAGGGAAATCTCCTCTGCCACGGGAAGGCTCCTGAAAGTCACGTCATCGACGATACCGATGGTGAAACCGTCCTTGGGAGTCTTTGCCTTGAGGTTCTCGAACACGGCCACAATCTGGGCGGGGCTGGTGTTCTTTGAGGAAAGGCCATAGCGTCCGCCAACAATCAAAGGAGCGTCCGCGTCACCGCTGTAGACGGTCTTTATGTCCATATAGAGAGGTTCGCCAAGGGCGCCGGGCTCCTTTGTGCGGTCAAGCACGGCGATGCGCTTCACGCTCTTGGGAAGGACTCTCTTGAAATACTTGGCTGAGAAAGGCCTGTAGAGGCGTACGGTGACCACGCCCACCTTCTCGCCCTTGGACATAAGCATATCCACGACCTCGCGGGTGGTTTCGGTTACAGAGCCCATCGCTATGACGACATTCTCGGCCTCGGGATGGCCGTAGTAGTCGAAAGGCAGATAGTGGCGGCCCGTAAGTTCGCTGATCTCACCCATATAGCGGGCCACGATGTCGGGAACCGCCTCGTAACTGTCATTCTGCGCCTCGCAGGCCTGGAAGAACACATCCGGGTTCTGCGCAGTGCCGCGAGTCACGGGTTTGTCGGGGTTGAGAGCGCGTGCGCGGAAGGCTGCAAGAGACTTGTGGCTGAGAAGTTTGTAGAGGTCTTCCCCGTCGAGCGCTTCGATTTTCTGTATTTCGTGGGAAGTGCGGAAACCGTCGAAGAAATGTACGAACGGCACGCTTGCCTTCAGTGCGGAAAGATGAGCCACGGCTGCAAGGTCCATAGCTTCCTGGACGCTGGCCGAGGCAAGCATTGCAAATCCTGTCTGACGGACTGACATCACATCCTGATGATCGCCGAAGATGGACAGCGCGTGCGATGCAAGGGTACGTGCCGACACGTGGAAGACGGCCGGAAGCTGTTCACCGGCAATCTTGTACATATTGGGAATCATCAGAAGGAGGCCCTGGGATGCCGTGAAGGTGGTGGTGAGGGCACCGGCCTGAAGAGAGCCGTGAACAGCGCCGGCGGCACCGCCCTCGCTCTGCATCTCAGTGACCTTTACCACTTCTCCGAACATATTCTTCTTGCCGAATGCAGCCCACTCGTCGACATACTCAGCCATCGTGGAAGACGGCGTGATAGGGTAGATGGCGGCGTGCTCACTGAAAAGATACGCTACGTGAGCGGCTGCATAGTTGCCATCACAGGTGATGAATTTTTTTTCTTTTGCCATAAGTCCTTTTCTATTTTTTGTTCCGAAAAAAGTACCCCCGTGGGGAATCGAACCCCAACCGTCAGAACCGGAATCTGAAATTCTATCCATTAAACTACGGAGGCCTGTTTACGTGATACGATTGATATTCTATTCTACGAAGGCCAGCATCTCGCCCTTTTCCACCTTTGCGCCGTGCTTTGCGCAGATGGCGATGATTCTGCCGTCAAAATTGCTCCTTATCTCTTCCATACCGTAATATGCCTGCACGAAGCATATCCTCTGGCCGGCCTTGACGCTCTGGCCGATATTGGGAGCCTTGGAATCGTCGGCGACGTCATATTCCCAGCAGACCTGACCGCGCACCGTAGACTGGACGGGATGTGCGCACGGATGGTCGGCAAGGAGCTTCTCCACGTCGAAACGGGGCATCTCGACCACGGGGCGTTCAACGATTATCGGGGCTCCGGCCTTGGCCTTTGCGGCTTCGAGATCCGCCTTGAAGCGCTTCTCGGCCACGCCGCTGCGATAATCCCGCCACTGGCGCTCGTGCATTGCAAGCTCGAAGAGGTCCTCGTCATCCTGACCGCGCTCCCAGCCTTCTTCCTCGAGCATCTTCTCGTAGCGGGGAAGATCGTTGGGGAAGGCGTCCTGAGGATTGCCGGTATAGAACTCGAGTCCCTTGTCCTTCACTATCTTCACTATCTCGGGAGCCAGGGGGCCGGGGAGGCGTCCGGTCTTGCCCAATATCATATTCATGGTGTCCGGGTCTATTGTCGTCCAGCGCGCCTCTCCCTTGAGGGTGTGCATAAGGTTCATCAGGGCGGTGTTCTTCACATACTGGCTGAAAGGCGTCACAAGCGGAGGATAACCGAGACGGGGCCATACATATTCAACCTCCTGGAAGAGCTTCACCGTCATCTGGTCAAGCGTGAGCTCGGGCTTGCCCTGGTTGCGCTGGGACATATTGATGGCGTTCATAAAGCCTTTCAGGTCGGCCATCATGGAGCCCATCATACCGCCGGGAAGGCCGCAGCCCACGAGGAGGGATGAGCAGAAATGGTTGGTCGGCTCGATGAAATAACCGAGAAAATCGTCGATGAACTTCTGAGTCAGCGAGCGGGCCTCCATATATGCGTCCATATTGATATCCTTCACAAGGAAGCCTGCATCCTTGAGCATCGCCTGGATGGTTATCACGTCCGGATGTATCTTGCCCCAGGAAAGAGGTTCTATGGCGACATCGAGATATTCTGCACCGGCACGGGCCACCTCAAGCATCGAAGCCACCGAGAAACCGGGGCCGGAATGTCCGTGGTACTGAACCTTGATATGGGGATATTTGTCCTTGATGGACTTGACAAGACGGCCGAGGAACACCGGGCGGCCGACACCGGCCATATCCTTGAGACAGATTTCATCGCAACCGTATTCCACGACCTTGTCAACGACCCCCATATAGTATTCCACCGTATGGACGGGGGAATGCGTGATGCTGAGGGCCACCTGCGAAATCATACCGCCCTTCTTGGCGCCTATTACAGAACCCTTGAGATTGCGGTGGTCGTTCAGGCCGCAGAACGAACGGGCGATATCCGTGCCCTGCGCCTTCTTCACCTTATACATAAGGAATCTGACATCTTCGGGAACAGGGTTCATCCTCAAGGCGTTGAGGCCCCTTTCGAGCATATGCGTCTGGATGCCGGCCTTGTTGAAAGGAGCAGTCCATTCACGGACGGCGGTGTTGGGATTCTGACCGTAGAGCAGCTGAACCTGTTCAAAGGCCCCGCCGTTGGTCTCGACCCTGTCGAAGCAGCCCATATCGATGATGACCGGGGCTATTTCCTTGAGCTGGTCGACTCTTGCAGTGTACTTTCCCGACGACTGCCACATATCCCTGTATAGAAGGGAGAATTTGATTTCGTGAGCCATATATTATGTCTTTGCTCAAGTTTCGCAAGCACTGATATCGTTGATAATCAAAGTGAAGTGAGAACTTGCGAAACTTGAATGTCTTTATTGTTGACGATTATCACACAAAAGTACTCAAAATATTGTACTATTTCAAAAAATATCTATATTTGCAGTCCCTTTCGAGCTGAAAAGAGTTCGGCGGGAATATGGTGGATGTAGCTCAGTTGGCAGAGTATCGGATTGTGGTTCCGAGTGTCGTGGGTTCGAACCCCATCATCCACCCAAAATCGGGGGATTAGCTCAGTTGGTAGAGCACCTGCTTTGCAAGCAGGGGGTCAAGAGTTCGAATCTCTTATTCTCCACAGACTTTCAACGCGGATTCTCAAGTCCGCGTTTTTTTTATAAACGACTATGAAACTATGGCAGTTCCCGGTGTCTGTGATTATGGCGCTGACATTCCTGGCAGGATCCGTCCTGCTATGGCGTTTTGCGCGCAACACCGGCATAGGAAAAGTAATCACCGGAGGGTGGCTTTGCCTCGGAAGCATTGCGGCGGTCTCCGTAATGACGGCCATAGATGGGACCTGGCCCGTCAATATGCATCGCAGCATACCGTTCCTGCTGGCTGTGATTGCGATGATGGTTTCGCTTTCATTCACAGTCCTGGACTCGCTGAAAGCCAGCCGCGGTGTGCCGTATCTTCTGGTCCACACGGGACTGTTCCTGCTTCTGTCCGGAGCATTCTGGGGCGCGCCTGACAAAGTGGACTGCCGGATGACGGTTGACAGGGTCAGCGCCTGCAATATGGCATACTCCGCTGATGGAGGAGCCGTACCGCTCCCCTTCGGCATAACTCTGGAGGAGTTCCGAACCGAACGCTATGATGACGGTGTCAGCCCGAAACAATACAGCAGCACCCTCGACATTGACGGAAAAAGTTTCGTGACATCCGTCAATCACCCGTGCCGGTACCGTGGGTACTTCATATACCAGTACGGCTTCGACAGCCTCCACGGAGAGTACAGTGTCCTCAAACTTGTCAAGGACCCCTGGCTTCCTCTCATATATGCAGGTTTCCTTCTTCTGTTTGTCGGCACAGTGGGGGGAATGAAGCGCACCTGGAACAGCAGGTATATTATTGTCGCCATTATACTGACCGCTGTCATTTTCACGGTCATCTCCACCGCCCGGATAAATTTCAAGGTCCTTATGCCGGCGCTGCGGAGCCTGTGGTTCGTGCCTCATCTGGCCTTGTATATGCTTGCCTATTCATCCCTCGCCGTAGCGCTGATAACAGGGATTGTCGGTTTTTTTGCGGGAAATGCCGGAAAGCTGTCCGCCCTGTCCGGCAAGCTGCTCGATACGGCGTCCTCACTGCTCCTGACGGGAATGCTCTGCGGCGCCATCTGGGCGAAGGCCGCCTGGGGTGACTGGTGGACGTGGGATGCCAAGGAATGCTGGGCGGCTGTCACCTGGCTGCTGACACTCGCAGGGCGGCATCTCCCCACGGGAATCAGAAGGAAAGGCATAGCGCTCACGCTTTCCATTCTTCTGGCCTTTGCCGCAATGCAGGTTGCCTGGTATGGCGTGGACAGCCTGCCTGCATCACAGACAAGTATGCATACATACAGATAGCGGATATCTCACATCCGGTTCTTCGCCTCCTGACCCGCACCGGTACCCTTGTATTTGCTGCCGGCGCTGTTGAAGCGGTAGGAGATGTGCAGCATCAGGAACGTATTGAAATTGTCATTCGGCTGGTCGATTACGTACCGGCCGAAGTCCGTTCTGGCATATACCACAGACGAATTGAAGATGTCGGCCCAGGTCAGGGTGAAGGTCAGCGCATCGTCATTCAGAAAAGATTTCTGAATGCTCAGGGTGGCGCTCTGAATGGGCCTGTACACTTCTGAAATGGACGTGGACATCCTGCTGTAATAATAGTAGTCTGCTTTGAGGATCCAGCTGCGCTTGAAGCGGAAGGCGTTGTTGAATTGCATCAGGTACATAGGTCTGTCGAGCTGCAGCGTGCGGAAACCGCCCTCCGCCCTCGGATCCTCCACCGTCAGCGAGAGAAACTGCTTCTGCAGGCCGACCGTCCAGGACGGATTCCAGACGCCGGCTGTCGGAGATGCCGTGAGATAGAAGTTCAGCCTGCGCAGAGGCACGCCGAGATTCGAATTTTTGATAAGCACCACCCCCCTGTCGTTCCACGGTGTGGCCCACTGGACGAAACTATTGTCCACGCGCTCATAATTACCGCTGAATACAAGCCATTTCCAGCTGGCGTTAATGGCTGCATTGCGATGCTTTTCATTGAAAAGCGTCGGATCGCCTGTCTGATAGCAATAGCGGTTGTTGTAGGAGACTTCCGTGGTGAGCATATTGTAGTTGGGGCGGCGTGTCTTGCCCGTATATGAAATGGAAACGCCCACCGGCCCGGCCATAGTTGCGAAACTCAATGACGGGAACCAGCTGTGGTCAGTGCGGTGAAGGTCTGATGCGTCGGTTATGTGGTCGTCATAATCAAAGACCGAGTGCTCATAGCGGAGTCCTGCACCCAGCTGTCCGAAAGGCAGCCTCACTGAATATTCGGCGAACCCGGCGATGGTGTTCTCCGTCAGGGACGCATCGGTGGCGGGAATGTCGTCAAAGGTGATGGAATATCTCTGGGAGGCCGAGACAAAAATCTCCTCGGCGCCGAACTGAAGCGAACCCTTCCCTATCGGGTGCGAAAGAATGAGCTTTCCGGCCCCCATCGAAGTGCGCGCGCTGGACCTTGAAGTGAGGTCTGCGGGAGACACCCAGCTTTCCTCGTGCATTTCAGAGAAGGAGTCCGTACTGCCGGCAACGAAATCGGCGTTGAAGTTGATGCCGAACCCGCCGGCGGATCCGTCATAATAAAGATTGCCCGTCCACTGCGGCGAATCGGGGATGCGGCCGTCGCTGACCGTCACGGCGTGGTCGTCCTGAATCCCGTCGATGAAAAGTTCAGAGTCCATCAGCAGCCGGCTGTCACCTATGGTATTGTGGTTGTAGTCAAGCTTGAAACCGAGAGAGTGACTGTCGTTTATCTGCCAGTTGGCACCTCCGACATACTGGAAACCGCCGTTGTGGCTCCGGTAGTCGAGAGTGGCTGTCTCCACCATATCGTGATGGCCATCCGTGCCGTCGATGAAGGTGGTGCCGTAGATTGAACTGATCTGATAGTTGCGCTGGTTCCAGTAAACCAGTTTGCCGAAGAAATCCCAGCCGCTTGTGCGGTAATTGAGGTCGAGGACTGACCAGGACGGCTCGAAATCCCTGCAATTGTAAACGTGCTGCCTGGCCTGGCCGGTCAGGGCGAAGCTGAAACCGTCTCCCTGCCGCTTTACCGTGCGGATACGGACAACCGCCCGTGTGTCACCGCCATAGAGCGCTCCCGGATTTGACACCACATCCACGGACCTGATGTCTTCGGACATAAGGTTGCGCAGCTCGGAGGCGTCGGTCACCCTTCGGCCGTTGATATAGTATTCGGGCGCACCGCGGCCGATGACCTCCAATCCGTCCGAACCGCTGATTATGCCGGGAATCTTCCCAAGCACGTCATACGCGTTTCCGGAATGCTCCAGAACGGAGCCGGTGATATTCGTCACGACGGCGTCTCCCTTTATCTCCGTCCTTGGCAGCTGCGCGGTGATCACGGCGCCTTCGAGCATCCTTGAATCCTGCACAAGCCGGACTGTCTGCCCCTGCTCAAAGCCGGCCACAGGCAGTTCCACTGTCTTATAACCTATCATCGACACTTGAACGGACGATGCGCCCGGCCGTATCTCGAGGCTGAATATGCCGTTTTCATCGGTCATACAGCCGCCGGCCACCGTCGTGTCGGGCAATGCCATGACAACGGCCGTGGCGAAGGCGACAGGCGCGCCATCTTCATCAAGCACGACGCCCCTCAGGGTGCGGGCATCCTGACCGGGCAGTGAAATACATAACGCCATAACGGATGAAAGCGTAAGGAATAATTTCTTCATAACCATTTCAAAACAGATTCTTGTTTCCGGCGGCAAAAGTATGACACGATTTTTCATTTGAAACGGGTCGGGACAGATGATGGTCCGGTATGGGATAATTGGTAGGTTTCCAACTGTCCCACCGGCTTTCCATACATCCCTGAACCTTTGCAGGATGGCGTATATTGAGTATTTTTGCGTCAAATGAAAAGGATACCGGACAGAATCATCAGGGACTGCGCAATGATGGCGGCAGGGTTCTTCCTGTTCTTCACTTTGATGAAGCCCTGGGGCATACAGAACTATGTCGTGGATTCGCTGTGGTATCTGCAGAGCCTGGGCTGCTGCACGATGATCTTCCTCTTCTCCGTTTTATCGGAAGCCGTCGTGACCTTCATCTTCGATCTTCCAAGCGATTACTCGAAGGACTGGCCATATCAGATAAAACGCGAAACGGGTTTCCTTCTGTTCCTGACAGTGGTGCTGTCAGCGGCCATAGGGCAGTACTTCACCATCATTCAGCACGGCTGGAAGCACTGGTACTATTTCTGGACCGACTACCAGGGGGACTTCACGTTCAAGTGGTATCTGGACAATGCCGCACAGGATGTCGTCTGGTGCATCTTCGTGGGATTATACTGGTACTTCATAACCAAGAGCCGCATGAAGGAGCACAAGATTCAGGAACTGCTCACCCTCAATGACACTCTCGATCAGGCCGGAGCCGTAGAGGAGGACAAGTCGGACACGGTTGACATAACCGGAGACTCACGGGAGTCCCTCACGGTGCTGCCTTCGGACATACTGTTCATAGAATCCGTGGCGAACTATCTCAACATCTGGTATTTCCAGGACGGAGACCTCAGGCAGAAAAGGGTCAGGAACACCCTCAAGAGCGTCGAGGACATTCTCTCCGGCTACCCTTTCCTCCTGCACTGCCACCGCGCTTTTCTGGTCAACACCAGGTTCATCACACACGTCGATGGCAACTCCGCCGGCTGCCAGATTCACCTGTTCAGCATCGAACGCACAATCCCCGTGTCGAAGGCCAATATCGAGGCCCTCAGATGCGCCCTGAGGAAATAGGGCTCCGATCAGCGCTCAAGCACGAAGATGCTGAAGGTAAGAGGAGCTATGCCGGCGCTGATGGACGTGCCTTCGCCGCTGAAGACCGACTCGACTGGGGTGATGTTGTCCGGTTTCTCCAATGAATTATCTTCATAAAGCTCAGGACTTGACAGGTCAATGCGCTTGACAGCCTTGACAGTGGCCTTTTTCTTAAGGCCGGTGAAGTTGAGGTTGATGTCACGGGCCTGCTCGGAAGTGTTGGCAACCTTTACATATATCAGGTCCCCGTCCTGCACGGCGCTGGCGAAGAGACCGTTCTGGCCCTCGAGGCCGGCGACGGGGGATTCATTCATTGTCAGTGACAGGACGTTCTGTCCGCGATACCGGCCATAGAGTTGCTGAACGTGCCAGCTGACCGTGCGGAAGGAATTCAAATTGTCGTACCAGATGAGGTCAGGGCGCCACTGCCAACCTTCCACGTGGGCGAAGAGAGGAGCGTAGGTGGCCATCTGGACGAGATCTGCGTTGCGCTCGAGCCCGGTCATAAACGCGGCTTCGAGCAGAGAGGCGTAGAAGTGGTTGTACTTCCTTCCTTTGGCGTGGCAGGCATACTCTCCGGCAAAGACCTTCGGGCCTTTGCGGTCATAATCGTCATACCTGGCACCCTGGGCAAGGAACCAGTCATAAGGGCGGTAGAAGTGCTCGTCGACAAGGTCTGCACCGAGGCGTTTCATTTCAGGCCAGAGAAAGTCGAACTGTGCGCCCTCGGAATCAGGCCCCGAGGAGCCTACAATCCTGATGTCAGGATATGCCGCGCGTATGGCCTTTACGAAAGGTTCGAGACGGTCAGGGTAGAGCTGTCCCCACTGTTCGTTGCCGACACCGATGAACTTGAGGTTGAAGGGCTCCGGATGGCCCATCTGTGCGCGAACGGCACCCCACCTGGTATCAGAGGAGCCGTTGGCGAATTCAATGAGGTCGAGGGCGTCCTGGATGTATGGTTGAAGTTGGTCCACAGGCACGTGCGCATCCTCGCTGTCGCTCTGGAACTGGCAGGCCAGACCGCAACTGACGATAGGCAGAGGCTCTGCGCCGATGTCCTCGCTGAGCTGGAAGAATTCGAAGAACCCGAGCCCGTAGCTCTGGAAATAGTCGGGATAGAAACGGTGAGGGAAGGTGTATTCCCAGCGGTTCTCGTTCAGAGGACGGTTTTCGACAGGGCCTACGGAGTTCTTCCAGTTGTATCTGGTGGCAAGGTCGGTTCCTTCGACTATGCAGCCTCCGGGAAATCTGAAGATGCCCGGTTTAAGGTCTGCAAGGGCCTGGGCGAGGTCCTTGCGGAGCCCTCCTTCCCTTCCCTTCCACGTGTCGACAGGGAAAAGCGAGATATGTTCAAGGTCGACGGAAGCGCCTCCGCGTGTCTCCATAAAAATCCTGAGGGTGGATTTTTCCAGGGTCTCGGAAGGTGTTATGACTGCTTCGTACTTCTTCCATTCGTTTCCATTGACGGTTATGGCCTGCTGAGCGACAAAATGGTTTTCTCCCATAGAGGCCGTATTGACCAGCTCGATACGGAGCGTCACCGGCGACTCGCTGCGAGCCCAGACGGAGAAACGGTACTGCTCCGATGCTTTCACCCCGATGCCGAAGAACCCTTCATTGTCCAGCCCGGTGTGTTTGTGGGCATGGCCCGGGTCGAAAAGACGCACATAGTGGGGACAGCGTTCGAAAGGTCCGTCATCGCGCACTTCCACCTTACCGAATGCCTTCCATCCCTGGAGAGCGTAAGGAAACTCGAAGGAACGGTTCTTTACAAGCTCGGCGTACAGGCCGCCGTCGGCTGCAAAGTTTATATCCTCGAAGAAAATTCCATACATCGTGCTCTGGACAGGGGCTCCCGTTTTCTTGAGATTGATGTTGAAGGTCTGCGCACTCATAGAAACTGCCAGAAATGCTGCAGAAATGCTCAGAATCAGTCTTTTTGCCTGCATATCAATAAGTTTTAAAATAAATATCCGTATATTGTACGCAAATATAATTACGTTTGCCGAAAACTTAGTGGACAAATGAAGGTACAAGGTGGAAAATCAGCCATAACTTTATTATTGATATCTGCGCTCTTTCTGGGCAACGGGTATATTTCCCCAGCTTCCCCGACCAACTTTGCGGACAGCCGTCTGGCGCGTTCCATTTCTATGGATGACGGACTTCCGAGCAATTTCATCGATGACCTGTTCCTTGATGATGCCGGATTCATATGGATAGCCACCGGCGGCGGCGGTCTGTGCAGATATGACGGCTACGACTTCCTGGTTTTTTCAACAAATTCCACCGTAAGCATAAAGAACAATTTCGTCCGCCATATTGCCGAAGATGGCTTCCATCGTCTTTGGATTGCGTCCGAAGGGGGAATTGACGTGCTGGACCTCAATTCTTTCAGTATGCTTGACCTCTCGCAGACGCTGCTGGATGAATACCAGTATGAAGAATGCTCGTTCCTGACTGTGGACGCCAAGGGCTGTATCTGGGCGAGATCGGGCTCGAAGGTACTTCGTGTGGCTTTTTCCGATGCCGGAGAAATCAGTTCGGTGGACAGGCTCGAGGGCGGGGATTTTCCGTTTCTGGGCGTAATGCTCAAGGACGTCGAGGAGGATGGCACGGTATGGGCGGGCATCTCCGGCCGCGTATGCAGGCTGGTCCCTTCCCAGGACGGCAATATCACCGTCACCCCCATCCTTGAGGGATTCACCTACCGGGAAGACGCTTATCTGTCCGATTATCTGCTGAAAGAGAATGAAGTGTGGATATCGACGGCGGACGGGCTTTACAGATATCATCAGAATACGGGGCAGTGGAAACAGTACACCCACAATCCCGATGACCTCTGTTCCCTTACTCAGAATTTCATTACCGGACTGGCCGTAACCGAGGACAAGCGGCTGCTTGCCATATCCTTGAAGGGCATTAACGTCTATGATCCGATAGAGGACAACTTCGAGCGCATAAGCGCCGAGTCCGGCTCCAGCGGGGAAGGGATGCTCAGGAGCGACTTCATAAACTGTGTGAAGGTATATGGGAGTACAGTTTGGCTCGGGACGGAAACAGCAGGAGTAACCCTGCTTGACCCCAAGGTCCTTTCCGTCGAGAATCTGTCCCATAGCGCCACAGATCCCGCTTCCATCGGACCAAATCCTGTCAATGCTCTGTTCAAGAGTCCTGACGGGACCTTGTGGATAGGAAACGTGGAAGGAGGCCTGAGTTATGGCTCAGGCAGGTCTTTCGCGCATATCACCAGGGAGTCTGACGGCATCAGCCATAATTCTGTCAGCACAATATGCTCCGATCCCGAAGGCAGAATCTGGATAGGGACTTGGGGAGGAGGAGTGGACATACTTGACGTCACCCCTTCGGTGAGGGTGCGCAGGCGGCTTGTTGAAGATGGGAATCCGGACAACCCTCTGAGTTACGTAGGCGCGATGGTAATGGATTATACCAACAATCTGATGTGGATAGGGACAAATGTCGGCATCTTCTATTACGATCTGTCTTCAGACAAGGTGTATCCTGCCTTGAAACCGCAGACAAACGGTTGTGTAGGCGCCTGCATAGATGATAAAGGGAGGCTCTGGATGGGCAGCCAGAGGGGAGTGTTCGTGTTCGACCTTCTTTCCAGGGATCCGGGGAAGACCGATTGCGCCTTCGATTTCCTGAACTTCAGATACAAACTTGACGATCCTTCATCAAGAACTGTTGAGAAGATTTATGACGTATATAAGGCTTCCGACGGCACAGTGTGGCTGGGAAGCTACGGCAACGGCTTCTACAGGGCGATGGAAGACGAAAGCGGCGCCTTCTCCTTCAAGAATTACAGCAGCGCCGACGGGCTGGTGAACGACGGGGTCAAGTGCATCCTCGAAGATGCGGCCGGAGACTTGTGGATATCCACAGAAAACGGCATTTCCAGATTCAACCCCTCCACCGGGACATTCAACACGTTCTCCATATCCGACGGCCTGAAATCCAGCCAGTTTTACCTGAATGCCGCGCTCAGGGATTCTTCCGGGCTGCTCTATTTCGGTCATACCGCAGGAATGTCCATAATCGACCCTGTGCACACCAAGGCTGTGAATACCGTGGCCTCTCCACGTTTCACGCGCATATCGGTGGCGGACAGGGTGACCTACAGTCCGTATCCTTCCACAGTGAAACTCCACGAAAGGGACAGGTCCGTCACTTTCGAGTTCTCCGCTCTGATCTATAACTCCAAGAAGGAGTTCCGCTATGCATACTGCCTTGAAGGCCAGGATTCAGAATGGGTGGGACTTCCTCCGGGAAGACATTCCGTCAACTTCTCATCAATGCGCCCCGGAAAATATATTCTGAAAGTCCGCCTTCTCGAAGGTGATGACACACAGTGCGGCATCTGCGAGGTTCCCGTCAGGGTCGCACCTTGTTTTTATCATTCCTGGTGGTTCTATCTCCTTTCCGTCCTGACTCTGATCCTGGTTTTCATCATATACCAGGACTGGCGGATGAAGAACCTCGTCCGCCAGCGCGAGGAACTCCAGGCCACCGTGGATGAAAGAACCCGGGAAATCAAGGAGCAGAACAAACTCATCGAGGAGAAAGCCGAGGAACTTGCCCGCCAGAACAGAATACTCACCCGCCAGAACGAAGAACTGGCCGGACACCGTTTCCTCTTCTCCCAGGACAATGAATCCGTCCGCGACGACAAGCTTGTCTCCAAGGCAGTGGACACTGTCCGTGAACTGTACAGGGACCCGAACCTGGACGTGGCCGCTTTCTGCTCGGCAATGGGAATGAGCAAGACCCTTCTCAACAAACGGCTTCAGGAGTCCCTCGGTCAGTCCATAGGACAGTTTATCCGCTCCTACCGGTTGAGCATCGCACGGGAGATGCTCGTTAACAACAGGGAGAGCAGGTCGATGAACATTTCTGAAATAGCCTATGAATCCGGGTTCAACGATCCGAAGTATTTCACACGCTGTTTTACCAAGGAATATGGAACATCACCCAGTTCCTACCTTGAAAAATAGTGTTCAAAAATCCACCCAATAAGTCTTTTTGTGAACTTCAAGGATTGTAATCAGCGGTAATTTTGTTTAAGACAAACCCGCGTGATTATGATTTTGAAGCGAATATCGGCCTTTTTCGCCACTTTGGCAGCCACTTTATGCGTTTATGCGCAGCCGGAGAACTATGATTCCGTCCATCCTTTTGTACACGACCCCGTTGTGGCCGAGTGCGACGGCAACTGGTATATGTTCACCACCGGATATTGCATAGACATCCTCAAGTCGCCCGATTTCCTGAACTGGTCATATGAAGGGCACGCCTTCAGCAAAGCCCCTGCGTGGGCTGTCAAGTCCGTGCCCGGATACAACGGCCATACCTGGGCGCCTGACATCTGCTTCCACGACGGCCTGTATTATCTATATTACAGCTGCTCCTCCTTCGGCAAGAACACATCCGCCATCGGAGTGGCGACCAACAGGACGCTTGATCCCGAATCCAGGCGATACAAGTGGAAGGACCACGGATGTGTAGTAAGTTCCGTGGCCGGCCGCGACCTCTGGAACGCCATTGACCCGAACCTTTTCATTGACGACGACGGGACTCCATGGCTCAGTTTCGGCTCCTTCTGGGGAGGCATCAAACTTGTCCGCCTGGACAACTCCCTTCTGAAGGTCGCCGAGCCACAGGAGTGGTATCCCGTCTGCCGTCGTCCTGAAGGCACGGCGGAGGACACGTCCAGGACGGATACAAAGATTACCGCCGATCCGCGCGGCGCTGATTACGATCCCGGCAACGGCGCCGTCGAGGCTCCTTTCATTGTCAAGCGTAACGGGCTATACTACCTTTTCGTTTCCTATGACCTCTGCTGCCGCGGCGCGCTGAGTACGTATAAGGTGGTCGTCGGCCGTGCCGACAAGGTGACAGGACCTTATTATGATGCCACGGGCCTTCCTATGATGCAGGGCGGCGGCACAACAGTGGTGAGCGGCAATGACCGGTTCCCGGGCGTAGGCCATTGCGCCGTGGTCCGGCGCGACAATGCCGATTACCTTGTCTTTCACGCTTACGACAAAGAACACGACTATACGTCAGTCCTCCTGACCCGCAAGATAGAGTGGGACAGTGAAGGCTGGCCTGAAGTCACATTGTAATAATCAATTTCTGATCAATTAATAATCAACCTTAATTCTAACTAGCATGAAAACCTCTAAAACACTTTTGAGCGCACTCTTTGCTGCCTCTCTTGTGGCTTTGTCGTCTGCAGGCTGTTCCGAGATCGAATTATTCTCGGTTAACGCGCCGGCCGACCTCCAGAGCAGGATTGACTCCATTGCTGAGGCCAAGAAGAAGAAAGACACCGGTGACACCACCTATGTCGACATCACCAAGGCCATCGTCGGTGCCGAGGACAACACCACCGCCTGGTGGGGTGACCACTCGCAGAGTTTCGAGATTCCTGCCGGCAAGCTCCTCCATTTCGAGTTTGTGAACGGAAGCTCCAAGAACAACAACTGGTCCAACTGGAACGTTGTCTGCACCACCAGCGGTGACCGCGATGCAAGCGACTACTCAGAGTATTTCGTCATTCGCTCCGACGCCTATGGCTGGGGCAATGCCGACTACGCCTCCACTCTCCTGAGCCAGGACTATTTTGAGGAAGGCAAGCTTGCTGACTGGGATGTATTCCGTACACAGTTTATGGACGGTGCCTACGTGACCATCGAAATCGATCACGCCACAGGCGGATATGCCTATTTGACCGCAACTTCCTACAACAGCGAGTTCGGATTCGGCATCACCGAGACCTACAATCACCCGGTATCCGCCACGGCAAGCGTCTATTCCTTCATCACCACCGATGAGAGCCACTTCGAGATGAAGAAGGCCTATCTGATTCCTTCCAAAATTCAGGAAATCCCTGACGAGGATCCCGTATCCATCACTGTAAGCGGAACTCCCGCCGCCATCGAGATCGGCAGCGAGGACTTCTGGGGCGATGCCGTCGCCACCGTCACCTATACTGACGGCAGCACTGCCGAAGCCGCTTTCGAGGACATCACTTTCAGCGTTCCCGATCTCTCCACCCTCGGTACCAAGACCATCATCTATTCTTACAACAAGACCAAACAGGGCAATTACTGCAAGTCAATCGTCGGCAGTTATACCCTTGAGGTCGTCAACCCCATTGTGGCCCTCGAAGCAAGCGCCACCGCATATCTCATCGGAGGCGCAAGGTATGTAACTCTCAACCCTGCGGCCATACAGGTATTTGCGACCTACAGCGACGGAAGCCGTAACAAACTTGTCAGCACACAATATGCGGTCGATTTCACCGACGGCAAGATTGTTTATGAGGGCGTTCCCGGAACATACGAAAATGCCTGCATGGTCAGCATAACCACAGCATCCGGCAATGTGGTCAGCACCAGCTGCGCACTTACCATCGCCGCCAGCGTGCTTCCTGCACAGACCGAGCCTGTCGGCGCTCCCGACTTCACCAACGGATGGTGGCTCACATTCTCACAGGACTGGACCGTTGCTCCCGGCACCAGCCAGAGCGTCAGCATGAAGGTAAGTTCGGACAACCTCGGCAACTGGCACAGTCCCTGCGTCGTTCTGCGCAAGGCAGATATCGCCACCGAGTACGGCGTCACCCGTCAGGACCACTACGGATGGGGCGGCAACTATGATTCCTGGATCAAGACAAGCGACTGGGATTGGGATACCTTTGTGACCAGCATCAACGGTTCCGAAGTTGCCATTACCGTCTCCAACCACGGTGACAACACCGCCTCCGTGCGCTACCACGTCATCTACGCCAACGGCGAAGAGCATTTCCAATATTATGACAACATCGCCATCGACAGCAACGACTTCCAGTTCGCAATCGTCTGCGAGGAGTGCTATCTTGTCTTCGATTAATCTTAAAAATACATAACAATGAAACATACAGTCATTACCTCGGTTCTTTGCAGCCTGCTCGCAATCGCGCCAATGGCGTTCTGCAGCATCCCTGCAAACGCTGCGTCAGTGCAGCAGAATGACGTCATAAACGTTTCCGGAAAGGTCGTGGACGAGGCCGGTGAGCCGGCAATAGGCGTAGGCGTACTCGTGCTCGGCACAAGCAACGGAACCACCACAGCCCTTGATGGCACATTCTCCATCAATGCTCCCGCAGGAGCGACCCTTAAGTTCACAGCTCTCGGATTCGAGGATCTTGAAGTGGAAATCAGAGACAGGGCCAGCCTCGGAACTGTCGTGCTCAAGGCTGAGACCACCCTCCTCGACCAGATCGTAGTCGTTGGATACGGCTCCCAGAAGAAGGTCGACCTCACCGGTTCGGTAGCCATCGTGGACGCTGACCAGATGAAGAAAGTCTCTCACAGCAACATCTCCTCGATGCTCGAAGGTAAAGTCGCCGGTGTGCAGATCACATCCGACGGGCAGCCCGGCGCCGACCCTTCAGTCCGCATCCGCGGTCTGGGCAGTTTCGGCAGTACAGCGCCTCTCTACGTCATCGACGGTGTGCCTATGGGCACTTCCATCCGTGACTTCTCACCTAATGACATTGAGACCATCCAGGTCCTCAAGGACGCTTCCGCAGCCGCCATCTACGGCTCCCGCGCTGCAAACGGCGTGATTATCATCACCACCAAGGGAGGAAAGAAGAACCAGCAGATGAAGATCGACTACTCCGGCTACGTAGGTGTGGACCGCATCAAGAGCGGTGTCTATGAAGTGATGGATGCCGAGCAGTACGGAAAGTACCTCAATATGGCATTCGACAACAATGGAATGGACGTTCCCGCCGGATACGACAAGAACAGCGAGAAGTACATCAATCCCTCCGAGGTGAACACCAACTGGTTCGACGAGATGTTCAAGCCCGGCATACGCCAGAATCACAACGTGAACCTCTCCGGCGGCGGTGAGAACAACACCTACAACGTGGCTCTCGACTACTTCAGCCAGAAGGGTACTCTCCAGGGTGCAGGGCCTGACTTCGACCGCTTCACCGCGAGAGTCAACAATACGATGGATGTCAAGTTCGTAAAACTCAGAACAGGTGTCGTCTACTCACACAGCGCCCAGAACAATATGTCGCAGTCAAATGCCAACGAGTATGTTCAGGGCCTCTACGGAGAGCAGTATCCCGTGATGCTCACCACCCTGATAATGCCTCCTACCATAAGGGCTTATGATGACAGGACCTGGTGTCTCGACGACATCCTCGCCCCCGCTTCAGAGTATTCCTACGACTCCTACGGCTACGGCACCTACTATGCAGACGTACACGGTGACGTCCGCATCAACAACCCTCTCCTGATGAACAACCTCCTCAAGAGAAACACTTCCGTCGACCGCATAGTCGCCACCGGCTCCGCTGACGTGGACCTTCTCGGGATGTTCGGGGTAGAGAGCGCCAATCACAAACTCTCCTACAACCTGAACCTCTCCTACAGCAGAACATTCTGCAAGGACTTCACCTTCGTGCCGTCATACATCCAAAGCACCACCCATTATCTGGCAAAGAGCAACGAAACCCTCACTGAAGGCTACCGTTCATACACCGACGGCCTCATCGAGAACTACATCTCCTATAACGGCAACTTCGGGAAAAGCCACGTCAACGCCGTCATCGGCCAGACTTTCGAAAGGGAGTACTATCACACCCTCACCGGAACCGGCACCAAGATGCCCGAACCTTACTATCTTCAGGTAAACAACGCCGAGTCCAGGGACGCTTCAAGCTATGAGAGCGAGCACGTCCTGGCCTCCTACATCGGACGTCTCAACTACGACTTCGACGGCAAATACCTCCTCCAGGCCACTGTACGTCGTGACGGTTCTTCCCGTCTGTCTTCCGGCAACCACTGGGACTGGTTCCCTTCATTCTCCGCAGGATGGAGAATCGACAAGGAAAAATTCTTCAACGTCGACCATAATCTCGTGAGCCTTCTCAAGATACGCGCCAGCTACGGTATTCTCGGTAACGAAAACATCGGCGAGTATCAGTATATGGACACAATGGCGCGCGGCAACTACACCTACAGTTTCGGTGGCAACAAGGTAACAGGCTCTGCCATCTCCAACTTTGTGAACACCGCTATCCATTGGGAGAAGAAGAAGACCCTTGACATCGGTCTCGACTATGCAATGCTCGGTGGCAGACTCGAATTCACCGCAGATTGGTATCACGCCAATTCAGAGGACCTTCTCTACAGCGTTGCAGTTCCCGCAGAGGCCGGTGCAACCAACGTGGATGTCACAATGAACGCAGCGTCGATGCTCAATACCGGCCTTGAATTCTCTGCAGCATACCACAACTATGACAGGGACTTCAAGTATGACATCTCCTTCAATGTCACCCTGCCCAGGAACAAGGTGACCGCTCTGGGTATCTCCAATGAAGGCCGCACCGACGGTTTCTGCCGCACCGAGGTAGGTGAGGAGGTAGGTCGCTTCTACGGCTACGTATATGAAGGTATCTACACATCCCAGGACCAGATTGCCGCCCACGCCAAACAGAACGGAGCTCAGGTGGGTGACGCTGCCTTCAAGGACCTCAACGACGACAACGAGATCACCGATCTGGACAGGACCTTTATCGGAAGCGGAATGCCCGACGTGCAGGCCGGCCTGAGCGCCCGTTTCGAGTACAAGGGCTTCGACCTGTCGATTTCCACCTACGGAGCTTTCGGATACCAGATAGTCGATTATGTCGATATGATGCTCCACAACTCCTATGGACTTTACAACAAGAGTGTGGATCTCCTTGATGCCTGGACTCCTGACAACAGCGGCAGTACAATCCCTGCAGTCTACTTCAAGAACGTAGGCTCGGTCACCAACGATATGTTCTGCGAACGCCAGCTCCAGAACGGAAACTATTGGAAGATCGCCAACGTGGAACTCGGCTACAACTTCAACGACAAGCTCTTTGGCGGCTACTTCAACAACGTACGTCTATACCTTTCAGGACAGAATCTCGCCACAATCAGCAAGTACAGAGGTTACAACATCGACTTCGCCGGCGGCACCTTCACTCCCGGTTACAACTATTGCTCATACCCGGCTCCTGTCACAGTGATGCTCGGCGCAAAGCTCTCTTTCTAGAGTCACACTAAAAACAGAAAAAGACTATGAAAAAGATCAATATAATCATTGCAACATTTGCGGCAGTCTGCGGACTGGTATCCTGTGCGGGTGAACTCGACGTGACGAATCCCAACAACCAGACCACCTATGACTTCGGCGACAGCGAGTCCGAACTCAGGGAAGCCGTAATCTCCTGCTACAACAGAATCCGTCTCGAAGGCTCCTTCGCCCGAGTGGGATATACAATGGACGCTGTCCGTGGCGACGAAGTATGGAACTCGTCACAGCAGTGGTATCTCCCCTATGACAACCTCAACGCCGTAGCCACCGATGAAATAGGCTGCCTGTGGATATGGCGTGACTGCTACCACATCGTGAACCGCTGCAACTTCGTCCTCTCCAAGGTTGACGCTGCAGGTCTCTCCGACTCCGCTTACAAGGAAATCAAAGGCCAGGCCCTCTTCCTGAGAGGTCTTGCATACTATGAGATTGCCACTTATTTCCAGTCAGCGCCCCTGTTCAACGACTACGCCCAGTACTCGAGCCTGGAAACAATGTTCCAGGCGAACGTAAGCCAGGATGAACTCTTCGAGCAGATCGATGCCGACTTCTCAGAGGCTATGACCCTCCTTCCGTCGCGCGATGCCGGTGGTGAGTGGGCTCTGGGCCGCGCCACCTGCGGTGCAGCCGCCGGCTATTACGCAAGGTCGCTTATGTTCCGTCACAAATACGCCGAAGCGCTCGCTGTCCTGAAGGATATCATTTCCGGCGTATACGGCACATACAGGCTTATGGCCGACTACGGTGACAACTTCCGCGAGGGAACAGCCTATGAGAACAATGCCGAGAGCCTCTTCGAGGTCCAGTACCTTGACTTCGGAATGGGCGGAACAGACGAGGAATGGACTCCTGTCAACATAAGTTCCAACGCCACCCAAGGTCACGCAGTCGAGTCCAACTACGGCTCGCAGCAGCTCGGATCGTGGGGAGACCTCGCCGTCTCACCCTGGCTATACAACCTCTTCAAGGCAGAGAAGTGCACCGACGGCACACTTGACCCGCGTCTCTACTGGACAGTGATGTCATACGAACCGGAGTACAGCGCCTATACCGGCCTGAAGACCGCTGCATATCCTAACGGTGACCCCCGTTCCAACGTGGTTTACTGCAACGAAATCGCGGAAACTCCGCTCTCCAACACTTCCATCGGAGGCATTTCCATTGCCAAGTTCACGAACGCGCGCAACAACCTCTACAGCACCATCACCACCGGTCTCCACTGCGGTGTGAACCTCAGGTTGATGCGCTATTCCGATGTCCTGCTGCGCGCCGCAGAGTGTGAGAATGAGATCAGCGGTCCCACTCAAACGGCAATCGACTGGATCAACCAGGTTCGCAAGAGAGTCGCTCTGCCCGAACTTAATCTTTCCGACTTCCCTTCAGCAGACGCTCTCTTCGAGCAGATTGCCAACGTGGAGCGGCCCAAGGAGTTCGGCTGCGAGAACGGGCGTGGAATCGACCTTCTCCGCTGGGGATTCTTCTACTCTTCAGAGCGTCTGGCTCAAATCAAGGACCACGGGGCGTACCTGCGCAACGGCCAGGCCGACACCACTCCGGTTTCAGCCTCGACGGGAGATGATTCATCGTTCAATTATTTTGCGAAGGGACACGAATACTTCCCTATCTACCAGACCACTCTCGATGCCAATCCAAAGCTTACGGGCAACTCGGCAAATAACAACCACGACAACGGTGAAGAGTTCCTTTCCAAATGGACTGTTCATCCTGTGATAAAATAGGTTATCTTTGGTTAATAAAAGCATGGACAGTTATTAGAATCTGCCCGTTCAGGGGTGGAGACCATCCTCCACCCCTGTTTTTTTTGAGACGAAATGATGAAATCCTTCAAAGTCCTTTCTGTGGCCGTGCTTACGGCGGCTTTTTGCTTTTGCTCCTGTGGTGGAGATGAGCCGGTGGTCCCGGTAAATCCCGACGTCCCCGGGGGTAACGTGGATGCAATAACGGTTTCTTCGCCGGTGGTGTCCGACATTCAGTCAAAAAGCGCCAGAGTCAGCGCGTCTACCACAGCGCAGACGGACGAAATCAAGCAGAAGGGTTTCGTATGGTCCACAACGCCGGACCCTTCGATATCTTCCGACAGGGTCCAGTGCCAGGATGATTTCAGCGCGGAACTTACCAATCTGAAATCGGGCACGGAATTTTATCTCAAAGCCTATGTTATGACATCAGGCAGCGGCACTGTCTATTCCGATCAGGTGACCTTCAGCACCGTGGAATCTGCCGATCCGGCCGACTTTGTCGCTCCGGACTATCCTGACAATTACACCGGCATTTCAGACTGGTCGAAACGCTCCCAGTGGAATCTTGCCAACGTCCACGATCCGACCGTCTGCCTCGCTGAGGACGGATACTACTATATGTACCAGACAGATGCGTCCTATGGCAACGCTCACCTGGCCGGAGGCCATTTCCACTGCCGCCGTTCGAAAAACCTCGTGGACTGGGAATATTACGGATCTGTAATGAAGAGCCTTCCCTCCTGGGTGCCCGGGAAACTTGATGAAATCCGCAGGGATATGGGGTTGCCCGCGTCAACTGCCAAAGACTCCGACTACGGATACTGGGCTCCCTGTGTACGCAAGGTCCGCAACGGCCTTTACAGATTATATTATTCCATAGTGGTCCCGGGCAACATTGACGCGAACAGGACAAGCTGGGCTGAACGCGCGTTCATCGGTATGATGGAAACCTCGGACCCTTCCGACAATGACAGTTGGGTGGACAGAGGATACGTCATCACCAACGCCTCTGACAAGGGGCTGAACTTCTATGTCAACCCCAACGAGTGGGAGAGTTGCTATTTCCTCTGGAACGCCATCGATCCATCATATATCATCACCCCGGAAGAGGAGCACTGGCTTGTCTACGGCAGCTGGCACAGCGGCCTTGTTGCCGTCAGACTGGATCCGGAGACCGGCAAGCCCGCTCAGGCCCTTCCCTCCCCCTGGGGGACAGCCGACGATGTGGCCCCTTATGGAAAGAGGATATACACCCGGCTGATGACAAGCCGCTGGCAGGCCTCCGAAGGCCCTGAGATAATTTACAACAACGGCTGGTATTATCTCTTTATGGCTTATGACGCCCTCGACGTCCCTTATAATACCCGCGTTGTCCGTTCCCTCAACGTCGACGGGCCGTACGTGGATATGTATGGCACTGAAGTCAGCGCCGCCGGAGGGGATGCCTACCCGATTGTCACTCATCCATACAGGTTCTCCAAGGGCTACGGCTGGGTGGGCATCAGCCATTGCGCCGTATTCGATGACGGTGACGGACATTGGTATTTCTCCTCTCAGGGAAGATTTCCGGTGAACGTAGGCGGCAACGCATACAGCAACGCCCTGATGATGGGACATATCCGCCGTATCGTATGGTGCCCCTCATCGGCCGCGGCCCCTGATGACCTGTGGCCCGTGGTGCTTCCTGAACGCTATGCCAGTGTGCCGGACTACGGCGCGCTGACTTCCGACGACCTTGCGGGCGTCTGGGAGCACATCGACCTGAAATACAATTATGGAAAGCAGGACAGCTCCGAGAAGCTGGTCCTTTCACCTGACGGCACTATGGGCGGCGCACTGACCGGAAAATGGAAATATGATGCAGCCAC
The DNA here is from genome assembly GCA_045600965.1 of Bacteroidales bacterium. Classification (GTDB taxonomy): domain Bacteria; phylum Bacteroidota; class Bacteroidia; order Bacteroidales; family UBA932; genus RGIG6374. The sequence goes on from JAZRYW010000030.1 coordinate 26,821, forward strand.
CGGACGCCTGACACTGGGAGACTGCGTGGTCTGCGTCGAGCGCGAGGTTGACTGGGAGGCATCGCCTCGTCGCGTGACCATCGTCTATTCCGGCATTGACAAGGCCCGAAGGTGTTCTCTCTGGGGCAAGAAGGTCGACTGATGTCGGCCGTGACTCGCGTCCGCTCGTAAGTCGCCTGACGATAAGATCCCGTTTTTTCTGTTCTGCTCGAAGTAATTCAAGGCAATTTTTCCTTTTACGCGATCAAACTCTGATGCCTGGAATTCATTTCGGCTGATTTCAAAGTATTACTTTTTTTGCATGGTGAACTAACAGAAGACAGTATAGATGGCCCAGACACCGATCATGGATGCAAGACCGCACAGCAGTGTTCCCAATGTGTGAAGCTTGTATCCCATCTTGATGCTCATGTTGGACATTTGGGTGACAACCCAGAAGAAACTGTCGTTGACGTGTGACACGACCATAGCTCCGGAGCAGAGGGCGGTGACGGCAAGCGCGACCTCGAATGGAGTCACGAAGCCCAGCGTTCCCATAAGCGGAGCGATGATGGATGCCGTGGTGATGATGGCAACGGTTGAAGATCCTTGTGCTGACTTGAGTGCGGCAGCGATAAGGAACGGCAGCCATATGCCGAACTTGAAGTTTGCGAACGAGTCTCCGAGGACATTGGCGATGCCGGCATCCCTGAGAATCATTCCGAAGGAGCCTCCGGCAGCGGTAATCATGATGATGATGGCCGCAGATGCCATTGCCTTGCCGACCCATCCGGTGGTGGACAGCATGTCTTTCTCGAGTTTCTTAGGAAGGAAGATAGCTATGGCGAGACCGAACAGGAGCGCCATGACAGGCTCACCGATGAATCCCATAATGGTCTTGAACAGACCTGGGCCGAAAGGTGCGGAAGGGAGGTCGGAAACTGACTTCAGCACGATAAGCAGCAGAGGGATGACGACCGGCAGGAATGATTTTGTGCCGGACGGAGCTTCCTTGAGTTTTTCAGCAATGTCGTTCTCGTTTTCGTCCGCGCCCGGGTCTATTTGATATCTCTTCGCACATCTTGTCACGAAGAAATAGGCGGCAATGACAGCGAATATGCTCGCCATCACTCCGGTCAAGATGACAAGGCCGAGATCTGCCTCCATGATGCCCGCTGCCGCAATAGGGCCCGGAGTAGGAGGAACAAGGCAGTGAGTGATGGTGAGACCGAGACTGAGTGCGATGGCAGTGCCGGCAAAAGAGATTTTCGCCTTTTTCGTCAAAGCCTTGTTGAGAGGAGTCAGAATCACGAAGCCTGAGTCGGCATAGACAGGGATGGAGATGAAATAGCCGAGGAGAAGCATGGCAAGAGGCACGCGCTTTTCACCCACGAGCTTCAACACTCCCCTCGCCATCACATAGGCTCCGCCCGATTCCTCCAGGAAGGTGCCTATGATGCAGCCGACGACAATCACGATGCCGATGGAACCGACTGTGTTGCCGAAGCCGTTGTTCACTGACTTTATGATGTCACCGAGCGGCATGCCCGAAAGAAGCCCGAAGCCGATGGCAGCTATGATCAGGGCAAGGAAAGGGTGCAGCTTGAGTTTTGTTGTCGAAAGGACGATGAACGCAATCGCGATTATCAGCAGTTCAATAAGCATGGCAATTGTACTTTATGCGCCGGGGAGTTCCCTGGCGGCGTCCTTGAATTTGAAAACTCTTTTGTTCTCAGTGGCTGCGACAAGTTCAGGGTTGGCTTTCACGAAGCCTTCCAGCATCTCGTCCACGACCATGCTCTGGTCATTGATGATTTTTTGCATATGGTTCTATTTTTAAGAATGACTTAGTGTTTTGTAATACAATAGGAATGGACTATTTTGTGCTTTGATCCTGTTGCAGGAGTCTGGAAGTCAGGGTAGTATTTCAAAATACTTTACCGGTTGGAATAAAGAATCCCACGACGCGTCTGATACCTGTTTCCCATTGACATTGCTGTCAGTTTCGGCAAAAACCGTTCAAGCAGATAATAAACTGGAATGCTTGTACCTACCATTACAGCCGGCGTCAGAAAATACACGATGCCCAACTGCAGGTACGAATAGGCCCCTATGATTTCATACAGGGAATCCCTGATTATTTGAACAACAAGTCCGACGTCTAAAACATTAATGAGATTCGTCACAAAGATGAAGAAAGCAACTCTGACTAAAAATGGATTAGGCTTGGCCAGGCTTTTCTCAATAAGAAATGAGGCGGTTGCAAATGCAAGGAAACTTCCGAAGATAGTAAAGATATATGTGTAAAAAGTCCCGTACGTTCCGTATATGCCGCCATAATATACTCCCAAGGCGCAAAAGACGAGAGATGCTGGTATAAGCAGACGGACGTGTCTGCGTGAGAATTCGCAGATGTTTTTTCCGTTCAACGCGAAATACGCGCCAATGGAAAAGAACAGCAGGCCATTGAAACCAAGACCGGGCACAGGGATATAAATATCAAGGAAATATGATACGGCAAACAATGCAATAATAAACAATTTGGTTTTTCTGATAAGCATATATATAATCGGTGAAATAAAGCAAAGTGCCATCAGGTCCTGTAAGAACCATAACGTACCGTTTACCGGGCCATCTTGAAAACAGATGTCCCAACCCAGTATATTTTCAGGCCTAGGAATTTTTACATACTGAAAGAAAATGTTCCAAACAGACAATCCGTTGACATATTCATGGACAATATCTGCAGAATGGTCAGCTATTGCCAATATCGCAAATCTGACAAGATTGATGATTACAGGAATGATATTCCACAGAATATATGGAATGAATAATGTACGGAAACGTTTTCTGAGCTTTTCCTTATAAAGCTGCCACGACCAGACATTGATATTTCTAAAGAACAGGTAACCCGAAATAATGAAAAACGTAGGAACCGTCATGTGCGGAATCACATACGAGAACAAAATACACAGGGCATTATATATGCCATGTCCCGACAGCAGGGGAAAATCGGCCTCGTCAATACTAGTAGTGATTATTAGCAAATGACCAAATACTACCAAAATCATCAATGGGAAACGCAGCAGATCGAAAGTCTGTGATTGATTTCTGCTCCAGTCAATTCTTGACTCCATTTTAGCACTTCAAAAATAACGTTATGGACGAAACATACATGGCTATGGAATTTTCAGATTGCTGATTTCATTCAGTTTGATATTCAAAACTGTCAACGTCGAAGTATCCTTTGTCAACCTCTTTGTTACTTTGTGCGAATACACCCAGCATCACCCCTGTGAATCCGCCGATCACCTCTGTCGAAAGGTAGCGGAAATCCATCTTGGCAAGAGTGATGTAAGTACGATTATCCGAAGATAGCTGAAGGTAGTAATAATCCTTGTCTGAGGAGATTCGCAAATAGGCTGTATTGCCTTTCAGCTCAATCTCCTGC
>JAZRYW010000031.1:0-43299 GCA_045600965.1 Bacteroidales bacterium
GACGCCTTTGGCTTCGAGATCCCGGAGGGCTGCCGCCCCACCTACGTCTCAAGGAAGTCCAACAAGGGCAAGCGGGGCCGTCCGGCTAAGCCGCAGACCGAGACCCTGACTTAATTGTATAAATGTTTGCAAAACTCAGAAGATATGGCGTCAGCGGATTCTTGAAGCGAATGGTCAGGCAGACGAAATTGGGGATACTCTCAAATTCGGGTGCAGGAAGGCCTGCAGTAGGCATTTTTACCGATAAATCCATAAATAAACAGTAAATAGCACAAGGAAATTAAAGACTTCTCTCATATATAAAATTGCATTTCAATGAATTACAAGAAATGCCCGTGCAACAGATATGCAACGGTTTTAGCCTAAAAATGCCGAATTTGGCATAAAATAGCATTATGCTCAAAAACAAGAAAACCCCAATAGAGTGCGTTCTATTGAGGTTTCTTGCTTGTTCTCTATGTTGTTGAAATCCTATGCCTTCACATAATCTATGAAATTAGAATCGGCCATAACCTTTTGAAAATCAATTTTGTCTGTTCTTCAAAACCGCCCGGAGTAACAAAATAGCAACAAAACTGTCATAAGTAACCATTGACAAACCTGCTGAGTTTCTCCGCCGATTTCAAAGAGCTGCTGTTTCGTAAACCAAATTATGGCCTAACGACTCGCAAATATAGCGAATCTTTTCCGATGCGCATTACAGAAGTCTGTCCTTCTTGCAACTCCCCTGTTATCCTTAGAATCTGTTTTGGAATGATTAACTTCAATACTTATGTTTCTTTTTCGCATATTTTTTGATGCTTTTCAGTCACAACGGAACCCCGTTGCTCCTTCAAATCATCAAAAAATCTACTGAAAAATAACCTATAATAATTTTCGTGAACCATTTCAAAACAGATCCTTAACCTGCCAACCCGTTTATGCTCCGCATCTCCGGAAAGTGCCGGCTCAGGCAGCATGCTCAAGAACTTGCAAAACTTGAATCATAATGACGATGACAGGTCTGTATTTTCAAGTTGTCCCGAGAAATCACTAACTTTGTCGGTATGAAACTCATTCCTGCAATCAAGGGCTATGTCTATTTCACCCTTCTCCGCATCACCTGCCTCAGATATCCCGAAGAGGGAGCGTTCATCGACGTCAACGGACAGCATCTGTATTATGTGATGCGCGGCCCTTCCGACGGAAAGCCGGTTGTGCTGCTTCACGGCAACGGTGGCTCCCACAGGAGTCTCCGCACCCAGGCGATGCAGCTGGCCAAGGCCGGATACAGGGTATACAGCCCGGATTCCCGCGGCCAGGGCGCAAATCCGCCGCTGGATGAATATCACTATGCCGATATGGCCGAGGACAGTTACTGCTTCATCAGGGAACTGGGCCTGGACAAGCCGGCTGTCTATGGCTGGAGCGACGGCGGGATACTGGCGCTTATGCTTGAGACAGCCCATCCCGGCACGAGCGGACTGATTGCCATAAGCGGCGCAAACCTCTGCCCCGATTGCGGGCCTGATTTCGAGGAATTCAAGAACTGGATACTGTCAGAGGGCACTCCTCTGGCCCTGATGATGCTCAACGAACCCGACATAAAGCCGGATGAACTCTCCGCCATCAGATGCCCTGTACTTGTGACTGCCGGAAGCAAGGATGTCATCTCGACGGAGCACACCAGACTGATAGCCGACTCCCTTCCGGATTCGGAACTTGTAATCTTCGAGGGAGAGACTCACGGGAGCTTCATCAAGAAAAGTCCCAAGATGGGCCGACGGCTGCTCAAGTTCCTCCGTGAGCACAACTACTGACGCCCGGGCCCTTCCTTCTTCTGATTCAGCTTCCTTATCACACGCGCGGGCACTCCCACAGCCAATGAGTCGTCGGGGATGTCCTCAGCGACAACTGCACCGGCGCCTATCACGCACCTGTCGCCGATGGTGACGCCGGGACAGATGGTGGCGTGACCTCCGATCCAGCACCTTTCGCCTATCCTGACCGGACGGCAGTCCTCCCACTCGGCGCGGTCATCAGCATCCAGAGGATGCTCGGCCGTGTAGATGTGGACACCCGGTGCAATCAGCGTGCACTTTCCTATCGTCACGGTCCCGCCGTCGAGGATGACGGCCCCGAAGTTGATGAACACGCCTTCGTCCGCTATGATGCCTTCGCCGTAGTCGCAGTAGAACGGCGGCTCCAGATAAAGGTCGGGAGCGCTGTTGGGGCACAGGGACCGGATGATGTCCTGCATCCTGTCGGTGTGGTACTCGGTCACGTTCAGCATATGCAGTTTTTTCTTGACCTGATCACGGTATTCCCTCATTTCGGGTGTATGCGCATCATAGTGCTGTCCTGAGTGCATCAGGGCGAGTTGTTCTTCGATAGTCATAGCAATTTTTCTTTCATATCGCGAATATAGTGAGAGTATATGGTTTTTCAACCTATCTTTGCAATATGATCAAGAATCTGATATTCGATTTCGGCAAAGTGCTGGTGCAGTACGACTTCGACCTGCTTTTCAGGAGGCTGGTGGCCGATGAAACAAAGAGGGCGAAATTCTCCGTGCTGTTCAACGATCCCGAGTGGATCCGGCAGATGGACCTGGGCGTCCGGACCTTCGACGAACTTATGGATGAGTACAAAGGGCTGTATCCCGACATCGCTGAAGAGATAGAGGTCTTCCGCCGCCGCAAATACGAGGTGGTGACCGGCGAGGAGCCCGGAATGAGGGAACTCCTAACAAGGCTCAAGGCAATGGGTTACAAACTCTACGGCCTGACGAACTGGGATCAGCAGGTCCATATCACCATCGCCCAGTTCGACATATTCAGGCTTCTGGACGGGATTATCATCTCCTCCGAGGAGAAGGTCGTGAAGCCCGAGCCGGAAATATATCAGAGGCTTTTCCGCAAGTTCGGCCTGAATCCTCAGGAATGCATCTTTACCGACGACAAGATTGAGAACATCGAAGGGTCCGAGCGGGTAGGAATGAAGGGCATCCTTTTCAGGAATGCCCTTCAGTACTGGAGCGAACTCCAGAAATATCTTCAATAGGCAGGCGCTTCTACAGGCTGTCGCCGAAATCCTTCTTGAATTTGGCGACAAGGTCTTCCTGCCAGTAGCCGATCTCCTTCAGACGGCCGGAGAAGAATCTGAGGACCTTGGGCTCTTCGACCCATTCCAGCCCGCCGATGATACTGCGGTTGTCCCAGAGCCACTTGACACGGTCAGCGACGTATTTGAGCTGGGAAAGTGTGAACACACGGCGGGGCACTGCCAGACGCATAAGTTCGAGTTCTGCATAAGGCTCGCTGCCGTCGGGGTTCCTCTGCTCCGAGAGGGTTCCCCTTTCCATACCGCGGATACCACCGGCTATGTAGAGCGCTGCGGCAACGGCGGCGGCGGGATATCGGTTGTGGGGAAGGTCAGGCACGAATGCCCCTGAATTGAGATGGCAGCCGAGACCGCCGGCGGGCAGGATAACGGGCACGCCGTAATCGTCAAGTTCCTTCGCAAGGTAGCTGATGAATTCAGGTCCCTGGCTGATATAATCCATATCGAGGGATTCGTACAGACCCTCGGCCATCGCCTCCATACTTCTGACGTCTATTCCTCCGTAAGTGAGGAAGCCTTCATAAAGGGGTATGAACTCCATCATATCCTTTATGTATTTCTCGTTCATACTTGTAATTATGCCGCCCTTGGCGAACCCGAGCTTGCGCGCAGAGAAGTACACGATATCGAAACGGCCTGCCAGCAGATGATATATCTCCTTGACATCCATATACTTGCAGCGAGGCTCCCTCGTCTTCATAAAGTATATGTTGTCCTGCAGCAGGGATGCGTCAAGCACGCTCTTGACACCCTTGTCGTGGCAGATGTCGGTGACGGCCAGCATATTCTCAAGAGATACGGGCTGGCCGCCGATGAGATTCGTTCCGGATTCGATACGTACGAAGGCCACATTCTCGGCCCCCACCTCATCTATGCGGGCGCTGAGCCTGGCAAGGTCGACGTCGCCCTTGAAGGGGTCGTCGGACTGGGGAACGAGTCCCTTGGTGTCGAGAAGTTCCTCCACTGTGCCGCCGAGTCTGGTGATGTGGGCCTTGGTGGTTGTGAAGTGGAAGTTCATCAAGGTGACCATTCCGGGCTTCACATAGGCTTCAGCGAGGATGTTCTCGCAGGCGCGGCCCTGGTGTGCGGGAAGCACATAGTCGGTGCCGAGCACTTCCTTGACAGCCGCCTTGACCCTGTTGAAGGTCTCACTGCCGGCATAGGCGTCATCAGCGCGCATCGAGGCGGCGTACTGAAGGTCCGACATACCGTTCACACCGGAATCGGTAAGCATATCCATATAAATGTCCCTGTTCTGAAGAAGGAACGTGTTGTTGCCCGCCTCCTGTATCCGGATGAGCCTCTCCTGAACGGGAAGAAGGGAGAGCTTCTGAATCATCCTGACCTTGTGCATTTCCAGAGGCACCTGGTTTTCCGGTTTGTAGAACTTTACAGCCATAATTCGAACTTTATTTTCAAACTGTAAAGTTAACAATTACCTTCAATAAAAGCAAAAAAGGATATCTTGTCAGAGCATCATCTGCCACATTGCAGACTGCGCCTTGGCATTGTTCCCCGCATTCATCCTGCCGAAGGAGAATGAAATGCCCAGCATCACGTAACGGCCCATCACGTTACGCCGTATGTCCTGCATATATTCGGCTGAAGTGTTTCTGCTGACGGAACGCCTGCTGTTGAGGATGTCTGACACGCCGAGACTGAAAGTGACCGGCCCGACCGCCTTGCTCACTTTGGCGTCCCAGTTGTAGACGGGTTTGCCGTAGCCGTCGGTATAGCCGCGGAAGAAACTGACATCGAAGCGGCTGTTGACCTCCCACCCCTTCTCGTCGGACCAGAGGAATTCGCCATAGGTATAGAACTCCCAGACGTTGTTGTCTGCCGTCGGGTCGAGAGAATAACGGCTTATTGTGTTGTCGGCCACTGTGCCGGCATCGAAAGAAAAATCGCCGCCGTTAAACTCCAGTTCCACGTCAAGCGAGTAATCCAGTGTCCTTGTGCTGCTCCGCGCGAAGCCGCTGCGTCCGCTGTAGAATATGTCACCGTCCGGCCCGCCCCAGAACCCGGCCATCATCTCCGCATAGTTGAAATTGTCCTTGTCCAGGCCGGGAAGCCTGGTCTTTGCCTGGTAGCTGGTGTTCCCGCTGTATGAAACGTAGGGCTGCACTGAAATGGTGAGCGTCTTCGACCTGTTCAGCGGATGGCGGAACTGCAGGTAGGAAGTGACCGAATACCCGGGGCTCTTCGAGTTCACCGGTATGTCGTAGCGCACCCCGTTGTCGTCGAACCAGATGGCGGACACGGTGCTGTTGGCGTTGACATCCCCGAACACGGTGACATTGAAGAATGACATCTTGCGGGGATTGGAGGCCCTGTAGTGGAATGACATAGACTCACGGAACCCTGTCTTGAGGAAGATGTTGCCCGCCCTGACACTCACCGGATCGGAAATGTCCAGCGCCGGCACTATGACCCGGCCCATAGGCGTATCGGTATTCCCCCTGGCCGTAAAGTCGAACGAGCGGTTGTCGGATGAAATGCGCACGTCGGCATAGGGGGCGAAATTGACCGCCCACTGTCCCTCACCGACCGTGTTCTCTATCCCCATATTGCGTGAATGCACGACATTGCGCTCCTGATCCACCTGCAGGCCGAACACCGCAGTTGTCTTCTCCTTACTGTACTGGGCGAGAAGCCTTTCGCGGAAAAGAAGGTCACGGTTGCCGGAGAGGGAGGAATAGTGGTCGTTGGCGCTGCCGTCATCTCCGTTGAAGGCCGACCTGCTGTCGGACTGTGAGATATAGCAGGCCGTGAAGCGGGTCTGGAGGGACCACAACTTTCCAAGCGGTTCCACATAGGACAGCACACCTTCTGTCCCGATATAGTTCATCTTGTTTTCGTACAGCAAATTGCGGATATCAGAGAAAGTATCGTAATCGGTCCTCGACATCTCGGCGCTGCTGCCGTCGCTGTTGCGGTAAGTGAAGTTTCCGTTGAAGGTTATGCTCCTGCGCTCCTTGCCGAGGTCCTTGATTCCGGACTGCCATTCGGTGCGAGTGTTGAAAACGCCGGCGTCGGACGATTTGGAAGAAGTGCTGCTGTTCATCCCCACCCCTTCACGACCGGTGGATGAGAGGGACTCCTCTACGCGGGATTTCAGGGTGTACTGGAAAGTGGGGGCTATGGTCAGCATATATTTGCCGTTGTCCCTGGTGGTCGAGTAGAAGTTTGCGCCTATTCGCCGGCCGGTGCCGAGCCCCTTGTACGAGGAAGCGGTGCTGATGTCGTTGCCGTCCGACTGGAAGGAGGTGCGGACCGACTCCTCGCGGGCATCCTTGGAAGAGAAGTTATATGACACGCTCGCATCGGTCTCCATACCCCTGATGCGTTCGGTATTGTAGTCGGCGCCGGCCTGCGCGGACGTGGTCAGGCCCATTTTCATGTCAAACTCATCCATCGAGAGCATATCCGATACGACAATCATACGGTGGGCACCGGGCTCATCCGCGTTCCCTCCGCTTCCGAGCAGGGTTACCTGGTCCTTCTCATCGTAGAAGGCCGCCATTGCATTGCCGTTGTAAAGGGCGCCCGAGAAGTCGTTCAGCCAGTCGTCATCGGCCTTGCCCGCAGTGGTTCCTCCATTGACCTTGGCATTGCCGAACCATCCCCTGCGGTACTGCTCCTTGAGTTCGACGTCCATCACCTTCTCCTTCTCGTCAATGGTGCTCACGCCGGTGAACTCCGCCTCCTCCTTCTTCTTGTCGATGACCTTTATCTTGTCAACCACCTGTGCCGGAAGGTTCTTCACTGCCATAGCCGGGTCGTTGAAGAAGAAAGTCTTTCCACCGACGGTTATCTTGTCCACCCTCTCCCCGTTCACGGTCACCGTGCCGTCCTGCGAAACCTCCATACCGGGCATCTTCTTGAGAAGGTCCTCGAGCATTGCATTCTCGCCGACGCGGAATGACGATGCGTTGTAGGTAAGCGTGTCACCCTGCACGGAGATGGCATTGCCTATGGCGGTGATAGTGGCGGCATCTATGATTTCCCGGCTCTGCCGCATCTCTATCATACCGAGATTCATCTCCCAGCCCTTGATGTTATGGCTTCTGCTGTAAGGAACGTAGCCGATCATCTCGGCGTTGACGGTATAGCGCCCGGGAATGACATCCTCCATAAGCACTTCACCCTTGTCGTCTGATATTGCGAAATCGGTGATGACGGTGTCGTTCTGCGGTACCAGATAGACGGTGGCGAACTGCACCGGATCCTTTGTCTGCGCATCCCGCAGAGTCATTCTGACATCCACGTTCTGTGTGCTTTCGATGCGGCTGAAGTCCAGCACTACCTGCGCCTCCGCCCCCCGGGGAAGGAAAGCGGCGGCCAGGCACATAAGGTATATGAATACTGCCCTTTTCACGGAACAAAAATAACAATTTTTGTACCATTGCCTCAAAAAAAATATTGCCCGGTTGGAATTTATTGCTACCTTTGCGCCACTTTTGAAAAAGGAGGTGTTTGTAAATGATTATCGTTCCCGTCAAAGAAGGTGAAAACATCGAAAGGGCTTTGAAGAAATTCAAACGTAAATTCGAGAAAACCGGTACTGTCCGCGAGCTTCGCAGCAGAAAGACATTCGAGAAGCCGTCTGTAAAGAAGAGAATTCAGATGCAGAAGGCAATCTATGTACAGCATTTGCAACTCGAAGAGGAGTAACCCCATTTTCAAAAGTTTGTTCGGATTTATTCAATAAATCACAATAAACCGTTTTCATAGCTGTGGAAGGCCATTCGTGAGAGTGGCCTTCTTTGTTTTTTGTTATATTTGCACAGAGAATGAGTGAATTAAAAAGTATCTGCGCAACGCTGACCGAATCCTTCATAGATTACCTCCTGAACGTGCGGAGGAGTTCTCCCCTGACATCCCGGACATACGAGTCGGTGCTGGATGAGTTTTGGGAGTTCTCCCTCGACGGGGGCCGTCCGTCCTCTGAGAGCGAGGAACTGGAACTGCTCACCCCTACCCTTATCCGGGGCTTTGTCGCAAGAGGTATGGAGCAGGGGCTTTCGGCACGCTCGATCAACCAGAAACTGTCCGCCCTCAGCAGTTTCTGTACCTGGCTTGTAAGGCAGGGCAGGCTCCAGTCCAACCCCGTTGACAGGGTCGCCAGGCCCAAGCAGGAGAAGAAACTGCCCGTATTCTACACCGAGGCGGCAATGGAGGAATATCTTGACACTCCGCCTTATGACGACGGATTCCCCGCCCTTCGCGACCGGACAGTGGTGATGACACTCTATGCGACCGGTATGAGGCGCGCAGAACTTGCCGGCTTGAAAATCAAGGATTTCGACCCCTCAAGGCAAGTTTTCAGAGTCCTCGGCAAGGGGGACAAGGAGCGCGAAATTCCCGTCCCGGCTTTGATTTGTCAGGAATTGGTGCTATATTTGAACAGATTTAAGGCTGAGATGCCCTCCAATCCCGAAGGAATGTTCTTCCTCACGGACAAGGGCAGACCACTCTACCTTCAGAAGGTGAACAGCATAGTGAAGCGCGAACTCCAGCGCAGCGGTTCATTCACCGGCAGAAAATCGCCCCACGTGCTGAGGCACTCGCTGGCCACCCACCTTCTGAACAACGGAGCAGACTTGAACAGCATCAAGGAAGTGCTGGGCCACAGTTCTCTTGCGGCGACGCAGATATACACCCACAATTCCTTCGAAAAGCTGAAGAACATATATTTAACCGCTCATCCAAGAGCTAAAAACGGAGGTAGAAATGGAAATTAAAGTTCAATCCGTGAAGTTTGACGCAGATCAGAAACTTCTCGACTTCATCGACAAGAAAGTGAGCAAGCTCCCCAAGTTCTTCGACGCAATCATCCGAGCCGAAGTGGTACTTTCACTGCTGCCCGACGTAGACAACAAGAACGTTCAGATCAAGGCGGTCGTCCCCGGCAATGACATCATCGTTGAAAAGAATGCGGCCACATTCGAAAGCGCCGTCGTCGACTGTGTCGACGTGCTTAAATCCCAGCTTGTAGCCGTCAAGGAGAAACAGCGCGAGAAATAGAAACAAAGTATATGGTATGGGAGGTCGGCTCTAAAAAGGGTCGACCTCTTTTTTGGATCCGTACATACGGTTGATGTCGAAGGAGGCGTTGTGCTCCGAGGATACATAGCCGTCGTCGACCACGGCGTCCATCGTTATGCGCTCCGGGGAGAGCACGCAGTGGTCGATGAACCACAGGGTCTTGTCCAGGTCGGGGAGCATCCTTCCCGCCACATCGTGATAGTGGCCCACATAACGGTATATGATATGGGGATATCCGAACTTGTCCATACAGCGGTCGATCTCATCGCTTCCAAGAAGCCCCAGGTTGAACAGCTGCAGCTTACGGTATGTCACCAGCCTGTCCTCGGTTCCGTGGAACAGGAGCGTGGGGGCCGGCTCGTGGGCAGTCCATTTCAGCGGAGCCTTCCGGGTGAATATCGCGCCGGAGAATGACACCACGCCGGCAAACCGGAAATCGTCAGACATCGCTGCAGCGGCAGGGGTACGGTTGCAGAGCTCATAGTCACACTGAAGCGCGGTCATCGCTCCGGCGCTGCTCCCGACCAGGATTATCCGTTCGGGGTCTATCTTCAGGCTGTCGCTGTGACCGACAAGATATTCCACGGCGGAGAAGACATCCTCCACCGCCATAGCAACCGATTTCTCGGTCACTCCCACCATACTCAGCACGCCTCCCTTCTTGACATAGTCCTTCATCCCGAGCCGGTAATCCACAGCCGCGACCACAAACCCGCGGTCGGCCAGACGACGGCAGTATTCAACAGTGGACGGCGTCGTCCTGGTGGTCATCGCAAACCCTCCTCCGAATATGTAGACTATGCAGGGACGCATCAGCGTGTCCGTCGAAGGCATATACATCAGCATATCGAGGGTTGAGGTATCACGCTGCGCGAAGCGGATCGTGTCCTGGGCGGAAAGGGCCTGACTGCAGGAAAGCAGCGCGGCAAGAAGAGTCATCCGAAGTTTCTTGGCCATTGTAGAGTTCTGTTGGATTATGGTGCAAAACTAATGAAATAATTCTGCATATATCCGTTTGAGGAATGGTTAAAAAATAAGTTGGTAAAGATTCATGAAAGATTGTTTATGGATTTTGGATATGGAATGAAGGAGTGTAGCGGGCTACTCGACTGAATTACATATCCAAAAGACGAAACAAGATTCATAAATATTACCAAGTTATTTTTTAATAATGACTGAAGTGTTATCTTTGCAGATTATTCAAGAAAATTATTTCAATTCATAGTACAAACAACTTATGGCTAACAAACTTTTTGCTGAATTTCCGCCCGTATCCACCCAGGAATGGGAGGAAGTGATCATCAAGGACCTCAAGGGAGCCGACTACGAGAAGAAACTCGTGTGGAGGACCCTGGAAGGATTCAATGTCCGCCCCTACTATCGTCAGGAAAACCTTGAAGGACTCAAGGTTACAGGCGGAAAGCCCGGTGAATTCCCATTCATCAGGGGTACGAAGAAATGTAACAACTGGCTCGTGCGTCAGGACTACTGCGCCTGCGACGGCAATTTCGCCAAAGCCAACAGGGAAGCGCTCGACGGCCTTATGAAGGGCGTTGAGTCAGTAGGCTTCTGCATCGACGGGAAGAAAGGCCTCGACGAGGCCGAGATGGCAACCCTTCTGAACGGCATCCAGCTCTCCGCCTGCGAAGTCAACTTCTGCGAATGCTGCTGCGGCACTCCCAAGACCATCAGGAGCTTCCTCGCATTTGCCGAAAAGCAGGGCGTCGCTCCGGATCAGATCAAGGCTTCATTCGACTTCAATCCTCTCCACTGCCTTACCACGAAGGGTAATTTCTGTGACGACAAGGTGTTCGAGCGCGCAAAGGAATGCATCGAACTTGTGGCAGGATATCCCAGGATACGCGTAATCGGCGTAGAGGCATACGATTTCAACCAGGCAGGATCAAGCATCTGCCAGGAACTTGCCTTTGCGCTCGCTCAAGGCAATGAATATATGGCTCAGCTGACCGAGCTCGGAGTTCCCGCAACCGAAGTGGCAAAGCGCATCAAGTTCACGTTCTCCGTAGGTTCCGTATACTTTATGGAAATAGCAAAGTTCCGCGCGGCACGCGCCCTCTGGGCCAATGTTGTCGATGCATACGGTGTCGAGGGCTGTCCTTCAAAGATGAACATCCACGCCGTTACAAGCCAGTGGAACCAGACCGTATACGACTCTTATGTAAATATGCTCCGCGGCACAACCGAAGCGATGAGCGCAGCCATCGCAGGCGTAAACTCCCTCGAAGTGCTTCCGTTCGACTATTCGTTCCGCGAACCCAACGAGTTCTCCAACAGAATCGCCCGCAACGCGCAGATCATCCTCAAGGAAGAGGCTCACTTCGACAAGGTCGTTGACCCTGCCGCAGGCTCATACTACATCGAGAACCTCACCCAGTCCATTATGGACACCGCCTGGGCAATGTTCAAGGATGTCGAGCAGAAGGGCGGATATACCGAAGCCTTCAAGGCCGGTTTCATCCAGAGCGAAATAAAGGCCGTGGCCGACAAGCGCGACAAGAACATCGCGACCCGCCGCGAAACCATTCTCGGAACCAACCAGTACCCCAACTTCCTCGAGAAGGCAGGTGACGGAATCACCGCTGAAATCGTCAAGCGCGGCGCACAGAAACGCTGCTGCTGCGGCGAACAGGTGGCACAGCCCCTCGAAGCGTACCGCGGCGCACAGGCGTTCGAAGCCCTTCGCTTCGCAACCGACCGCAGCGGGAAGCAGCCCGTTGCCTTTATGGCCACTTTCGGCAACCTCGCAATGTGCCGCGCAAGAGCTCAGTTCGCCTGCAACTTCTTTGCAGTGGCAGGATTCAAGGTTATCGACAACAACCGTTTCGCTTCCGCTGAAGAAGGCGCAAAGGCAGCCCTCGAAGCAGGTGCGGATATCGTGGTGGCCTGCTCCTCCGATGACGAATATGCTGAAGGAGCAGCCGCCATCAACGCAGTGGTCGGCGACAAGGCCATCGTCGTTGTGGCAGGTGATCCCGTATGCCGTCCCGAACTCGAAGCAAAGGGCATAGCCAACTACATCCACGTCAAGTGCAACATCCTCGAGACCCTCAAGGAATATCAGGCCAAACTCGGTATCAAGGAAATTTAATTGAGCAAGATTATGAGACCAACATTCAAAGACATAAGATACACAAAGCCCGCAACCGAAGCAAAATGCTGCTGCAAGGGCAAGTCTGACGAACTCTGGCACACCGCCGAAAAGATTGACGTCAAAGGTCTGTACACCGCTGAAGACCTTGAGAATATGGAGCACCTCAACTATGCTGCAGGTATCAAGCCCTTCCTCCGCGGTCCTTACTCGACAATGTATGTCCAGAGGCCCTGGACTATCCGTCAGTATGCAGGTTTCTCAACCGCTGAGGAATCCAATGCATTCTACCGCAGGAACCTCGCCGCAGGCCAGAAGGGACTTTCAGTCGCATTCGACCTCGCGACTCACCGCGGATATGACGCTGACCATCCCCGCGTGGTGGGTGATGTCGGAAAGGCCGGCGTGTCAATATGCTCAGTGGAGGATATGAAGGTCCTCTTCGACCAGATTCCTCTCGGCAAGATGTCCGTTTCAATGACTATGAACGGCGCTGTCCTCCCCATCCTTGCCTTCTACATCGTGGCAGGTCTGGAACAGGGCGTACAGCTTGAGGAAATGCAGGGCACCATACAGAACGACATCCTCAAGGAGTTTATGGTCCGCAACACCTACATCTATCCCCCCGAGTTCTCGATGCGCATCATCGGTGACATCTTCGCATACACTTCACAGCATATGCCCAAGTTCAACTCCATCTCCATCTCAGGTTACCATATGCAGGAGGCGGGCGCGACCAACGACATCGAAATGGCATACACCCTTGCCGACGGTCTGGAATATCTCCGCACCGGTATCAAGGCCGGCATCGACGTGGACGCTTTCGCTCCCCGTCTGTCGTTCTTCTGGGCAATTGGTATGAACAACTTTATGGAAATTGCCAAGATGCGTGCGGCGCGTATGATCTGGGCAAAGCTCGTGGGCCAGTTCAACCCCAAGAACCCCAAGTCACAGTCGCTCCGCACACACTGCCAGACTTCAGGGTGGTCCCTTACCGAACAGGATCCCTACAACAACGTCGCACGTACCTGCATCGAGGCTATGGGCGCAGCTCTGGGTCACACCCAGTCCCTCCACACCAACGCTCTCGACGAAGCAATCGCGCTTCCCACCGACTTCTCCGCCCGTATCGCCCGCAACACCCAGATCTACATTCAGGAAGAGACGAACGTATGCAGGAGCATCGACCCCTGGGCAGGTTCATACTATGTTGAATCACTCACCAAGGAAATCGCCGACAAGGCCTGGGAACACATCCAGGAAATCGAGTCTCTCGGCGGAATGGCAAAGGCCATCGAGACCGGTATACCCAAACTCCGTATCGAAGAGGCTGCCGCCCGCAAGCAGGCGCGCATCGACTCCGGCACTGAAAAGATCGTCGGCATCAATGAATACCGCCTCGAACACGAAGATCCCATCGAGATCCTTGCAGTGGACAACACCAAGGTACGCGAATCACAGGTGAAGCGTCTCAAGGAGCTCCGCGCCAGCCGCGACAACGCGAAGGTTCAGCAGTGCCTCGACGCAATCACCAGGGCTGTGGAGACCAAGAGCGGCAATCTGCTCGAGCTCGCAGTCGAAGCTGCAAAGGCAAGGGCAACCCTGGGCGAGATCTCAGACGCCTGCGAAAAGGTCGTTGGACGTTATAAAGCAGTTATACGTATGAATACAGGTGTTTACTCATCAGAAGTCAAGAACGACGCAGAATTCGAAAAGGCAAAGAAGATGGTTGCCGACTTCGCAAGGAAGGAAGGCCGCCAGCCCCGTATCATGATTGCAAAACTCGGTCAGGACGGTCACGACCGCGGCGCAAAGGTTGTCGCCACCGGTTACGCCGACTGCGGTTACGACGTGGATATGGGCCCTCTTTTCCAGACTCCCGCAGAGGCTGCAAAGCAGGCTGTTGAAAACGACGTCCACATCGTCGGTGTTTCATCCCTCGCAGCAGGTCACCTCACCCTCGTTCCCCAGATTGTGGAGGAACTCCGCAAACTCGGACGCGAGGACATCATCGTGGTTGTGGGAGGTGTCATCCCCGCACAGGATTATGACGCGCTCTACAAAGCCGGCGCAGCCGCAATCTTCGGTCCCGGAACACGCATCCCGTTCTCTGCAATCAAGATGATTGAATTGCTTGAGCAATAGTTTGAATCCGTTCTGATTTTTTAGTAAATTTGCAACCGCTCGGCTTCAACCGGGCGGTTGCTTATTTTCAAACAAAAGGACTCGGATATGGCGGACGACATTCATATGAGCACAGGTGTGGCGGAATACGGGGAAGAGCAGATTCAGACCCTGAAGTGGAATGAACATATCCGCAGACGTCCCGGAATGTACATAGGCAAGCTCGGGGACGGCAAGGAACCCGATGACGGCATATATGTCCTGCTTAAGGAAGTGCTCGACAACTCCGTCGACGAGTACAACGCCAATCCTAACCGCTGGTCGAAGAGCATCTTCATCACCATCGAGGGACATTCGGTGAAGATAAGGGACTACGGCCGCGGCATACCCCTTGCGAAGGTGGTGGATTGCGCCAGCATCCTCAACACGGGCGGCAAGTTCGACAGCAAGGCCTTCAAGCGTTCAGTCGGTCTCAACGGAGTGGGCATCAAGGCCGTCAACGCGTTGAGCACAAGTTTCCACATACAGTCGTTCCGTGACGGGGAGAGCCAGGAAGCCCTTTTCAGCAAGGGGGACCTCGTATCGGAGCAGAGACTTGTCTCGGACGAGCGCAACGGCACCCTGGTGGAGTATAACGCCGATGAGGAACTCTTCATAGGATATGAGTATGACAATGAGATAGTGGAGACGATGCTCCGCAACTACTCCTACCTCAACCCGGGCCTCTGCCTCAACTTCAACGGCAAGGAATTCAGGAGCAGGAACGGTCTGCTTGACCTCCTGAGCGAGAATGTCAGCGAGGAGCTCCTCTACGAGCCCATCCATCTCACCGGCGAGGACATCGAGGTTGTCATAACCCACGGCAACGGCTACGGCGAGAACATCTACTCCTTCGTCAACGGGCAGAACACCCGTGAGGGAGGAACCCACCTCCAGGCATACCGCGAGGCCGTGGCGAAGACCATCAAGGAGTTCTTCCCCAACAAGGACTTCGAGTACGGTGACGTGCGCCAGTCCATCATAGGCATCATCAGTGTCAAGATTGAGGAGCCCATCTTCCTTTCGCAGACCAAGACCAGGCTCGGCAGCAAGGAGATGTACAAGGACGGCCCCTCTGTCCGCAACTATATCAACGATTTCATCAAGATAGAACTCGACAACTATCTTCACAAGAACCTCGACAAGGCCCAGATAATACTCAAGAAGATCCAGGACAGCGAAAAGGAGCGCAAGGCCATAGCCAATATAGGCAAGAAGGCCAAGGAGAAGGCCCGCAAGGTCAATCTCAACAACCGCAAGCTCCGCGACTGCTCCATCCACTACACGGACAGGAACGAGAAGGCCGAACTCTCCACAATCTTCATCACGGAGGGTGACTCCGCATCCGGATCCATAACCACGAGCCGCGACGCCGACACCCAGGCCGTGTTCAGCCTCCGTGGGAAGCCCCTGAACTGCTACAAGGAGTCAAAGAAGGTCATCTACACCAACGAGGAGTTCAACCTGCTCATAGCCGCTCTCGACATAGAAGAGGACATAGAGCGACTCAGGTACAACAATGTGGTGATAGCCACCGATGCCGATGTGGACGGGATGCACATACGTCTTCTGGTGCTCACCTTCTTCCTGAAGTTCTTCCCCGACCTTATCAGACAGGGACATCTTTACATACTCCAGACCCCCCTGTTCAGAGTCAAGTCGAAGAACGCCAATATGTACTGCTACACCAGCGGAGAGCGCGACGCGGCTATGGCCAAACTCGGCAAGGGCGCAGAAGTCACCCGCTTCAAAGGTCTCGGTGAGATTTCCCCCACAGAGTTCCGTGAATTCATAGGCGGCGCAATGAAGCTCGAAAGGGTCACCATACAGCACGACGACTCCATACCGAGCCTTCTCGATTTCTATATGGGCAAGAACACGTCCTACAGGTGTGACTTCATCAAGGACAATCTTCGTTCTGACGTCGGCAACACTGAAGAGAATGCATAGACGGGCGTATGCAACTGTCACGCTTCATACTCACCCGCATTCTCGGATGGACTATGGACCCCTGTGAAATCAGGGATGACAAGTTCATAGTCCTCGGAGTTCCCCATACGTCGATATGGGATTTCGCCATAGCGTTCCTCTATTTGAAGGCCCACGGCTTCAAGCCCGGCATAATGATCAAGAAGGAAGCCTTCATCGGTCCTGTCGGATGGTTTCTACGGGCTCTCGGCGGTTTCCCTATGGACCGCGCCCACCCCACGGCAATCGTGAAAAGCATCGTCAGCGAGATGAACTGCAGGCCGCGCTTCTGCCTGGGCATCGCTCCCGAAGGGACGAGAAAGGCCGTGAAATCCTGGAAGACGGGATTCCACTTCATCGCCCGCGCCACCTCACTGCCTGTATATCTGGGATATTATGACTGGAAACATAAGAAAGTCGGCTCCGGCAAACGGTTCGAAGTGTCGAACGATGCCAAAGCCGATCTTGTTGAAATCCAGAAATACTACAAGGCGCTGGATGTCGACGGGCTTCACCCGGGACATCTTGCCTATCTGGACGAGGTTTAGACCCTCTGTCCGTAAGAACGGTCGACGGTGTTGACCCTGATGCGGTCGCCCTGGTTGATGAAGAGGGGAACCATTATCATTGCGCCGGTTTCAAGTTTTGCTTCCTTGAGCGCGTTGGTAGAAGCCGTATCGCCCTTCACTGCAGGTTCCGTGTAGACCACTTCCATTTCGACATAGGTGGGAAGTTCGCAGGTCAGGCAGCGTTCCTCGTCTGCAAGGAACATCATCTCAACTGACTGTCCCTCCTTCATAAGGTCGGCGTTCTCAACCATTTCAGTGCCGAGATGTATCTGCTCGTAAGTTTCGGAGTGCATAAAGTTGAATCCGTCCTCGTCCTGGTAGAGGTACTGGTAGGGACGACGTTCAACGTTGATGATATCAATGCGTTCACCTGCCGAGAAAGTCTTCTCGAGTATGCGTCCGTTTTCAAGATTGCGTAATTTGGTCTTCACGAAAGCGGGGCCTTTGCCGGGTTTTACGTGCTGGAACCAGACTATCGAACAGGGTTTGCCATTGAAATCGATGTAAAGTCCGTTTTTGAAATCTGCTGTTGTTGCCATATGGTATTGATGTTTTGTTTCTTCAATCCGCAAATATACTAAAAAATCCGCAACCTCGTCAATACGAGGACAAAAGAGTGGAAGCGACTTTCTCCAGCTGCCAGGCCGGGGTGCTGGTGGCCCCGCAAATGCCCACCGAATCCCCTTCGGCGAACCATTCCCTGCGCAGGCCTTCCTCCGATTCGATGTGATATGTCCGGGGATTCACTTCGCGGCATAAGTTGAAAAGGACCTTCCCATTGGAACTGTCCGAGCCGCTGATAAAAACTATGACATCGTGTCTGCCTGCAAAGGCGGCGAGTTTCTCGCGGCGGGTCGCCACCTGACGGCAGATCGTGTCGAACACCACCAGGCCGTCCCCCACTCTGGAGCGCACCGCCTGACTGACCTCGCAGTACTGCTGCGGATCGCTTGTCGTCTGGGAGAACAGGTACACAGGCGCATTGAGCCGCACGGAAGCGACGTCCTCCGGACGCTCCACGATGACGGCATCCCCGTCCACATTTCCAAGCAGGCCGTTCACCTCCGCGTGGCCCTTCCTGCCGAATATCAG
This sequence comes from Bacteroidales bacterium, assembly GCA_045600965.1. Classification (GTDB taxonomy): domain Bacteria; phylum Bacteroidota; class Bacteroidia; order Bacteroidales; family UBA932; genus RGIG6374. Next base: position 18,052 of record JAZRYW010000031.1, read on the forward strand.
AATCTGTCCTCCGGATTCCACGACCTTGTCGTGCTGACGCCTGACGCTGCGCTGCAGTTGGAGCACCACCGGGCAGGTGCAGTCCATTATCCTGATATTGTTGCGCCTCGCAGTATCGTATGTGGACGGGGGCTCGCCGTGAGCCCTGATAAAGACTGTTTCGTCACGCATCGACTCGAGATCGTCGTAGCCTATGATGTGCAGACCCTTGGCTTGAAGCCTCGCTATTTCAGTATCATTATGGACAATCGCTCCGAGGGAATACAGATGCGTGTCGGATGAGAGATAGTCCTCGGCCTGACGTATGGCGCGGACAACACCCTTGCAGAACCCCGACTGCGGATCGATCTCGACGTTCAGGTTCATCCCCACCTTTCCTCCAGTATTCCGTCAAGCCATTCCATCTGCCGGTCGATGGTCATATCGCTGTTGTCAAGCACAAGGGCGTCCTCAGCCTTGCGCAAGGGCGCAACCTCCCGGTGGGAATCGATATAGTCCCTTTCCTTGACATTGGCAAGCACTTCCTCGAATGTGGCGGCTTCTCCCTTGGCCTGGAGTTCGGCAAGCCGGCGGGAAGCCCTTATTTCCGGAGTGGCGGTCATAAATATCTTCAGCTGGGCCTTGGGGAACACCACGGTGCCTATATCCCTGCCATCCATCACTATCCCGCCGTCCACACCATAGGCGTGAAGTATGTCATCGACATAGGTGCGTACGAACGGAAGGGCCGAGATACGGCTCACGTTGTTCGACACGTCAAGGGCGCGTATCTTCCCGCCAACACAGCGGCCGCCTATGTGCACCTCGCTGGTTCCGGTGTCAGGGCAGATGGCGAAACTTATCTTCAGAAAGGGCAGCGTCCGTCTCAGAATATCCTCACTGATGACTCCTTCGGGGGAAATGAGCAGGTTCTCCATTGAAAAGAGAGTGACGGCACGGTATATCGCGCCCGAATCGAGGTAGAGGAAGCCCAGTTTAGAGGCTATCAGGCGCGCGAATGTGCTCTTGCCTGTGGATGCGTATCCGTCAATTGCAATGATTATACGGGGGAGTTTCATAATTTCGGCTTTATTTGGCGTCGACTGACGGCTCTATGTGGATGGTTATCTGCATTTCCGGATCGAATTCGCTGTGGAGCAGGCCTTCAGCCCTGACGGTGATGTCGTGCGCTTCGGAAACGGTCATTTCCGGGCAGACCACGACGTGGGCCTCGACTATGCTGTAGTGGCCGCAGCGCCGCGACTTGAGGTCGTGCACGTCCAGCACGCCCTCCACCGACCCTATGATGCGCGTTATCCGTTCTTCGGTCTCATCCGGCAGGGAGGCATCGGTCAGTTCGAGCAGCGCCGGAAGCGCGATGCGTATGGCCATCACTATGATGAATATGCTTATCACACCGCACGCTACCGGGTCAAGCACGGTCCAGCGTCCGCCTAGCAATATCGCTCCGCCAATACCAAGTAATGAGGCGACTGAAGAAAGGGCGTCCGAACGGTGATGCCACGCGTTTGCGATCATAGCGGGGCTGGAAACCCTGCGGCCAGCCCTTGCAGTCCACTGATAGAGGATCTCCTTCACCGCGATCGATACGGCGGCGGCAATCAGTGCGACGGCGCCGGGAGATGTCAACGTACCGCCGCCTATGACGAAGTTTATCTTGCCTATGGCCGACGCCGTCATATTGGCGCCCACAACCAGCAGCGTGAGGCTGACCACTATAGTGGCCAGAGTCTCGAACTTGCCGTGGCCGTAGTCGTGGCTCTTGTCCTTTCCCTTCGATGATATGCGGTTGAAGACCAGGACCACTGCGTCGCTGAACAGGTCGGAAAGGGAATGGACTGCATCGGCCACCATAGCCGAACTGCGGCCTATGATACCGGCGGAGAGTTTCAGCGCGGACAGCAGGAGGTTGCAGACCGCCCCCCCGGCAGTTACTCGCTGAATAGTTTTCGTCCTTTCGTCCATTTTAAAGCGCCTTGAACTGCAAATATAGCAAAAAAAGCCTACCTTTGCATTTGAAGCAATAACGGCCGGCGTATGAAAATTCTTATTATCGACGACGAAAAAGGCATCCGCAACACGCTCAAGGGAATCCTTGAATTCGAAGGCCACACGGTTGAAGTGGCCTGCGACGGTCCGGAAGGCGTGGAAAAAGGTTTGAGCGGCAATTTCGACGCAATATTCTGCGACGTGAAGATGCCTCAGATGGACGGGAATGAAGTTGTCCAGCGTCTCAAGGAGGAGGGTTGCGACAGTTCCGTAATAATGCTTTCCGGCCACGGGGACATCGACACGGCTGTGGACTGCATCAAGAAGGGGGCGTTCGATTTCCTTCAGAAACCGCCGGACCTCAACAGGATACTCATCACCTTGAGAAATGCGACCGACAAGACCACTCTGGTCAAGGAGACCAAGGTCCTCAAGAGAAAGGTTTCCGGCATACAGGAGATTGTCGGGGAGAGCCCGGCAATCATGCGCATCAAGGAGATGATCGACAGGGTCTCCCCCACCGATGCCAGGGTCCTTGTCACCGGTTCCAACGGCACCGGCAAGGAGCTTGTCGCCAGATGGCTTCACGAAAAGTCCCAGCGCAGACAGGCTCCCTTCGTGGAGGTCAACTGCGCCGCGATTCCGGGAGAACTCATCGAAAGCGAGCTCTTCGGCCACGAAAAGGGTTCGTTCACCTCGGCCGTCAAGCAGCACAAGGGCAAGTTCGAGCAGGCCGACGGAGGTACGCTCTTCCTTGATGAGATAGGGGATATGAGTCTGGCAGCCCAGGCCAAAGTCCTCCGCGTCCTTCAGGAAAGGAAACTGTCCCGCGTCGGTTCCGACAAGGACATCAACGTGGATGTCAGAGTGATCGCGGCCACCAACAAGAACCTTACGGAAGAGATTGCAAAGGGCAATTTCCGTGAGGATCTCTACCACCGCATCAGCGTGATAGTAATAAACGTGCCGCCTCTTTGCGAAAGGACCGGCGACATACCCCTCCTGTTCAACCATTTCGTCAGACAGATCTGCAGCGAATCGGGGCTCACCCCGAGGGAGATCAGCCCCGAAGCGATGGAAGAACTCCGCAAACTGCCCTGGACAGGCAATATACGTGAACTGAGGAACATCACCGAAAGGCTTCTGATCCTCTGTTCAGGCACTATAACCAGAGAAGACGTACTAGCGTACGCGGCAAAGCCATGAGTCTTGTAGCAATAGTAGGCCGGCCCAACGTCGGCAAGTCAACACTTTTCAACCGCCTGGTGGGAATCCGTCAGGCCATAGTAGATGAAACCGCCGGCGTGACACGCGACCGTCATTACGGCAAGTGCGAATGGTGCGGTCGTGAATTCTCGGTTGTGGACACCGGCGGATTCACCGTCAACAGCGACGACATATTCGAGGAGGAGATACGCAAGCAGGTGATGATTGCCATCGATGAGGCCGACGTCATACTGTTTATGGTTGAAGTTGCCACCGGCATCACGGACTATGACGCCGAAATAGCCGACATACTGCGACGCAGCCGCAAGAGCGTTCTCCTTGCCTGCAACAAGGTTGACACTGCGGACAAGATGTTCGGTTCCTATGAGTTCAATGCTCTAGGTCTCGGAGAGCCGTTCACGATTTCGGCGGCGAACGGTTCCGGTACCGGGGACCTTCTGGATGAAGTCCTCAGGAGGCTCCCCGGGGAAGTGAACGCCGAGGACGAGCATCCCGGCATCCCCCGCATCACCATAGTCGGCAAGCCTAACGTGGGCAAGTCATCCCTCACCAATGCGCTGCTCGGGGAAGAGCGCAACATCGTGACCCCCCTTGCCGGCACCACCCGCGACTCCATCTCCACCTACTACAACAAGTTCGGACACGAGTTCATGCTCGTGGACACTGCCGGAATGCGCAAGAAGAACAAGGTCAAGGAAGACCTGGAGTTCTACTCCACCCTGCGCTCCATACGGTCGATAGAGGCTTCTGACATATGTATACTTATGGTGGACGCGTCATCGGGGATCGAGGCTCAGGACCTCTCGATATTCAACCTTATCCAGCGCAACCGCAAGGGCTGCGTGGTCGTGGTCAACAAGTGGGACACCATCGTCAAGGGCAACAACACGATGAAGGAATACACAGCATACGTCAAGTCCAAGCTCGCGCCCTTCAACGACATTCCCATCGTCTTCACTTCCGTGATAAACAAACAGCGCATCTATGACGTGATTGAGGCGGCGATGAAGGTATACGGCAATTACAGCCGCAAGATTCCCACTTCACAGCTCAACGACATAATGCTGGAGGAGATCGAGAACTTCCCTCCGCCGGCCTGGAAGGGCAAATACATAAAGATCAAGTATGTCACGCAGCTTCCCACCCCGTTCCCTTCATTCGCTTTCTTCTGCAATCTGCCGCAGTATATCCGAGATCCCTACAAGCGCTTTGTGGAGAACAAGCTGAGGGCACATTTCGAACTGTCGGGATGTCCGGTCCTGACCTTCTTCAGACAGAAATAGAGGAAGGCTACTGTTTGTCGATTCGGAGCTGCTGGATGCTGCTCTTTCCATTGTCGGCTATCCTGACGTAGATAATCACGCGGAACTTGTCCGCGCCGGCCACCAGGTTCCCCACCGCGAAACGCATAGGGGTGTTCCCTCCCTTGTGAACCACGGTGAACGACTTGGGCGAATAGTCGGCGAAGAACTGCTTCATTATGAGCTTGGCCTGATTGCGGCTGCAATTGCTCGTCTGGTCCATAACTGACAGCTCCAGATTGTCGGCGAACCAGGCCGAAAGGTTTTCGTACTGGCCGGCCTGCATATATTTTGCTATGGGAACGAAAACATCACCCTGCTCGGAAGGTTGCTGAGCATCGGCGTGAGCGAATGCCACGACGGCCATCATTGCCGCGATAAGAAACTTTTTCATCAGTCAGTTGTTTGGACCTGATTTGCAGTTCAAAAATCAAGCCATATACAAAGATAATATTTCTTCAAAGATTTTGTAAATTTGCATCAATATTCCAACGCGATGAAGGTCACCCTGCTTCTTGTCGGCAAAACCGCTTTTGCATACCTCAACGAGGGCATTTCCATATATGTGGAAAGGCTGAAGCGCTACTGCACCTTCAATCTCGTTGAAATACCCGAGCTCAAGAGCGCGGGAGCCTTGTCCGAGGAGCAGATAAGGGCAAAGGAGGGCGAACTGATTCTCAGGAGCGTCAAGCCATCCGACGAGCTGGTCCTTCTGGACGAACGGGGCAAGTCCTTCGATTCCGTGTCCTGGGCCCGCCACCTTGAGCAGAAGGCTCTTCACTCCTCCCGCGACACCGTCTTCGTCATAGGTGGAGCCTACGGCTTCTCAAAGGCCGTGTATGACAGGGCGGACGATATGCTTTCGCTGTCCAGGATGACCTTCTCCCACCAGATGGTCAGGCTGATTTTTCTGGAGCAGCTCTACCGCGCCTTCACAATAATCAAGGGGGAACCCTACCATCACGCATAGGCGTATGAAAAGGAAAATCAGATACCGTTTCTCCTACAGATGGGCGGTCGCAGCCCTTGCTGCAGCGGCGGTGCTCCTCTGGGGCCTTTCATATCTCAACCTTGACCCTGTACGGCCTGCACGGGAGGCGCAGAAGATGGAAAAGCGTCTCCACGAAAGGCAGGAAATACTTGAGACCTATGTGAATGAAGCGCTTGACACGCCTGCCGGGGAATGGTTGAGTTTCGAGGACTTCCCCGAGGATATGGTCATTTACCGCTACAACGCGGATACCCTGCAGAGCTGGGTGAACCGCTTCCCCCTGGGTAACGACGAGATAGATCCCATTCCATACTGGTACAGGCTCAACTCGCTGTCCAACAGCAACCTGTTCGCCACTCCGCTGGCCTACCTGCGCCCGCACGAGCAGTATGTCAACCTCGGCAGCGGATGGTATGTGGTAAAGGAATACCGCAAGGGCCGCACCCTTGTCATCGCCGGCCTTCTCATAAAGACCGAATACCCGTCCGGCAACAGCCAGCTTGAGACCATAGTCAACAGACGGCTCCATCTGGATGACTGTTTCACCACAGCGCCTCTTGCCTTCGGCTACGGTGAGGTCATCACCGGAATGGACGGGGAACCTCTGTTCTGCATATATCCCGAAGGCGACATCGCCCCCGGCAACAGGTTTTCCGTCCCTGTAAGATGGGCGGCCCTGGCTTTCTTCCTTGCGGCCCTGATGCTCCTGCATTTCCTCAAGCGCAGAACAGGCACCTTGCTGCTGCTCACCGGCGGACTCGTGGCGCTGAGAATGATTGCCGGCACCCTGACCTCCGCAACCGTATATGAAGGGAAACTGTTCTCCCCCGCCCTGTACGCGGACAACTGGTATTCCAGCTCGTTCGGCGAGCTGCTGATGAACAACTTGATGGTGTTCGTCATAGTGCTGGGGCTGTTCTGGATGAAGAAATCCATCACCAAAAGATATCTGTCCTCCGGTAAGATCAGGCGCAGGATGACAACCGCAGCCCTCTGCTCGGTGGCCCTGCTGCTCGGCCTCTACATCCATCTGACCATAAAGTCGGTCATACTCAACTCGGTCATAGTCCTTCAGCTTTCACGTCTGACAGAAATCAGCATCTACACTTTCCTGTTCTACATCTCCTACGCGATGCTGTTCTGCACGCTGCTGATGATGCTTCACACCGTGACGCAGATAATCGGCATATCGCGCGGAAGGAAGCTCTCCCTGGTGTCGCTCAAGGCGCTGCTTGTGTATGTCTCCGTCATTTCGCTCTACACCCTTCTGCTTGTCGGGGCCTATCAGTTCAAGAAGGAGGCGGATCAGGCTATGGTATGGACCAACAAGCTCTCCATCGAACGCGACCTCCAACTGGAACTGTATCTGTGTTCGGTTGAAAACTCCATTTATCAGGACCCCTACGTAAGGCTTTTCCTGAACACCGGCGCCGGAGGTCCTTACATACAGCGGAGACTTCAGGAGAACTATTTCAGCGGCTCGTTCTTCCAGCAGTACAACCTGACCGTATCCACCTGCAACAGCGGGGACAGGCTGATAGTGGAGAAGGGCGCCCAGCCTGTCGACTGCTACGGATTCTTCGAGGACCAGGTAAGCAAGTTCGGCACACCTCTCACGCCGAACTCCAGCTTCTTCTTTATGAACAACTACAACGGCAGGATAGGCTACCTGGGCATATTCACATACTATGACCGGCTCATCGGCAGCATGTCGCTGTTCGTGGAGATTGATTCCAAATACGTCCGCGACGACGAAGGCTATCCCGCACAGCTGCTCGAATACCGTCAGAACGAGCGTCTGACACTGCCGAAGAACTACTCGTACGCCAAGTACATCGACGGAAGGCTCGTAAGTTATGAAGGAGACTTCGGCTACCCGATGACTCCGATAGCCGATTTCAAGAAGGGGTTCAGCGTCAACACCATCGGAAAGCACATCCATTTCGCCAACCGCATATCCGATGGCAACATAGTTATCGTCAGCAGGCCGCAGCACACGTTCTTCCCCTACATCGTCTCACTGTCATACCTGTTCCTGTTCTATGCGGCCCTGATAATGCTCTCCACCAGGCCTTACCGGAAAGAGCATTTCGTCCGTTATCCGAAGAAATCCTTCCGCAGGAAGATTACTTTCCTGATTGTCGCTTCGATGACACTGGCGCTGCTGCTGATAGCCGTCGGAAGCGTCATTTTCTATATCAACCACATAAGGGAGGACGAAAGGAGGCAGATGCTCGGCAAGATGGCGGTGGTGCAGTCCACCCTCACCGACCACTGCAAGTACACGACGCGCTATAACGAGATCAACGCATCCGAGCTTTTCGAAGCCGTCGACCGTGTCGCGGAGAACACGCAGTCGGACATAAACCTGTATGACCCTCACGGGAAACTGGTGCGCTCCACAAAGAGCGAGATATTCGACCAGTACATAGGCAGTTCGCGCATCAATCCCGAGGCCTATTACCAGATAATCTACGGGCAGTCAAGACAATGCATAGTGCCGGAGGAGATTGCGGGCATCAGGTACCAGTCTCTCTACGCCCCCATCTTCAATGTCGACGGCGACATAGTGACAATCGCCAACGTGCCCTACTTCACCCGTGAGAACGGGTTCGGGCAGCACTCGTCGTCCATCATCGCTGTGCTTATCAACATCTACATCATACTCATCCTTGCCACCATCATCGTGTGCATCTTCGTGGCGAACTCCCTCGCGCGCCCTATGGAGGACATAGGGAAGAAGATGAAGTCCCTGGACGTGAACCGGAAGACCGAGCACATCAGTTACAGCGGTGATGATGAGATAGGCAAGCTGGTGACCGCCTACAACAAGATGGTGGATGACCTTGCCATAAGCACGCAGGCCCTTGCCGAGAATGAGCGCGAACAGGCCTGGAGGGAGATGGCGCGGCAGACGGCGCACGACATCAAGAACCCTCTGACCCCTATGCGGCTCAGCATACAGCACCTGCTGAGGATGAAGCAGCAGGGCTATGAAGGCTGGGAGGAGAAGTTCGAACAGGTGTCAGCCACCCTGCTCGAGCAGATCGACACCCTTGCGGACACCGCCTCCGAATTCTCCTACATCGCCAGGATGAATGACGATGAGGCGACGGAACTACGCCTGTGGGACATAGTCACGGAGCAGGCCACCCTGTTTGAGGGACAGGAGGGAATATGCATCTCCACCTGTGACGAATCACAGAGCCACGGGCTTGTCAAGGCCTCCAGGACACCTGTGTCACGTATGGTCTTCAACCTTGTGAACAATGCCGTGCAGGCACTGCAGAACGCCGGGATAGCGGACGGCACCGTGAAAATGACACTGTGTGAGGATGACAGCGTATGCAGACTGAAAGTCGAGGACAACGGTCCCGGAGTCAGCGAAGACAATCTGGCGAAACTTTTCAAGCCCAATTTCACCACAAAGAGCAGCGGTACCGGACTCGGACTCGTGATATGCAGGACCATAGCCGAAAAGGCCGGCGGCGGGATTGCCTACAGCAAGTCCGACCTTGGCGGGGCCTGCTTCACCGTAACCCTTCCAAGAAGCGAAGATGAATGAAAAACGGCCGGAAATGACTTCCGACCGCTCTTTTGACTTTGTGACCCGCTTGGGGCTCGAACCCAAGACCCCAACATTAAAAGTGTTGTGCTCTACCTGCTGAGCTAGCGGATCATTCCCTTTGAAGGGACTGCAAAAATAAACTATTTTTGATTATTTACAAAAAAAATCAGTCTTCGGGCCTGTCGTCGGCAGCCCTGTTTCCTTCCACGACGATGACTGTCTCACCCTTGGGCTCGTGAGCGGTGAACCAGGCAACAAGTTCGTCGATGGTGCCCCTGTGGGAAGTGTCGTGCAGCTTGGATATCTCCCTGCACACGCAGGCTCTCCTTTGAGCCCCGAAGACCTCCCCGAACTGGGTGAGAGTCTTCAGAAGGCGGTATGGCGACTCGTAGAATATCATTGTGCGCTTCTCCCCGGCAAGGGAGGCCAGGCGCATCTGACGGCCCTTCTTCACGGGCAGGAAGCCCTCGAAGCAGAAGCGGTCGCAGGGGAAGCCGGAATTGACTATGGCGGGGATGCAGGCCGTGGGCCCGGGAAGCGTCTCAACCTCTATTCCCGCCTCCACGCAGGTCCTCACCAGCAGGAAACCCGGATCGCTTATTCCCGGAGTCCCGGCATCGCTCACAAGGGCCACGTCCATACCGGCGAGTATACGGTCACGGACCGTCTCCACGGTCTGATGCTCATTGTACTTGTGGTGCGATTCGGCGCGCGTGTGAATGTCGTAATGCTTGAAAAGGACACTTGACGTGCGCGTATCCTCAGCAAGGACGAGGTCCACCTCCTTCAGGATACGGACTGCACGGAAAGTCATATCCTCAAGATTTCCTACAGGAGTGGGAATAATGTACAGTTTGGACATTTTTTGCTATCTTTGGCATACAAAATTAGCAAAAAATCAGGATATGTTCATAGAAAGCTCAAAGGCACAGGGATGGATAGAGGTGATCTGCGGCTCAATGTTCTCCGGAAAGACAGAAGAACTGATACGCCGCCTGAAAAGAGCCAGGATAGCCAACCAGACAGTAGAGATATTCAAGCCGAAGATAGACGTCAGATATTCGGAGGAAGAGGTGGTTTCGCACGATGACAACGCCATTATGTCGACGCCCGTCGATTCGGCTGAAAGCATCCTGCTCCTGGCGAGCAACGTCCAGGTTGTCGGCATCGACGAGGTGCAGTTCTTCGACAACTCCATAGTGGATGTCTGCCAGAGGCTCTCCGCAAGAGGGGTCAGGGTCATCGTCGCAGGGCTTGATATGGACTATCAGGGCAAGCCCTTCGGACCCGTCCCCGCACTGATGGCGGTCGCCGAGTATGTCACCAAGGTGCACGCGATATGCGTCAGGTGCGGTGACCTTGCCAACGTGTCCCACAGGCTGTCGGACAACGGACAGCAGGTCCTGCTCGGTGAAAAGGACATCTACGAGCCTCTCTGCCGTCACTGCTACAACAAGATCACAGGGGTCGAGTAGAGCGGCCCGCCGTATCATACAGTGAAAGTCTTGCCGCGTTGGCGTGCGGCAGGACTTTTTCCTTTTCCATAATTGCAACCGTATGCAGGCTGTCGGGTGTGGTCCTGCACCATCTTCGGACGGCCGCGGCCAGGCCGGAACCTATATACGGATTTGCAAGAAGCAGAGAATCCTCCAGCCGGTCTATGCGGTAATGCCTTATACCCGACGGATCCACCGTCACGCTGCTCTGAAGAGCGTCATAACGCTCCCTGTCCATACCCCTGACTTCAAGGAGCTGCTCCTTCACGGCAAAGGAGCCGATCAGACGGCGGTAGGCCACTATGCGCCCGGCGAAATACGGCCCTATCCCGTTCAATGTGGTGAAATCGGCGCTGTCCGCGCGGTTCAGGTCCAGGGGCGTGACCATAATGTATTCGTCCAGCCGCTCCATCATCTCATCCGAGACGGCATATATGCGTGCAAAGTCGGATTTGGAGTGGAAGATGTGGCCGGACGAACGGTACCTGACTATGGATGCCGCCTGCGCCGGAGAGAAGCCCAGACGGACGAATTCATCCTCGGTGGCGAGGTTGGGGTCGAAAGGGAATGGCTTGCGCGGCTCTGCCGCGGGAGCATATTTCCGTGCCGCCGGGCTCCCCTGCCCCGAGGAGCGGGGTGTGGTTCTCCTTCCACCCGCAGGCCCGGATGACGGCGCAGACTGCTCAGACTGCCCTGAAACCGCATTCCCGCCGTTCACGACTCCGGCTTCGGGTGGACGTGCGCCGGCTGTCGCCGCATCCCCTTCGCCCCTGTATATGGCCCTGAACGAGAACACTGCCACCTGAAGCCCCAGAATGAAGAATATCAGTGCGGTCACACCGTTCGCGGAGCTCTTCGCCATCCTATCTTTCCTTTCCATTTTTTTGCTGCGAATATATGCATTGAAATCGGCCGGAGGCTGCGCGAAATGGCAAAAAGTAATGGACTTGTTGTTTGGAACATGCCGTCATTTTCATAACTTTGCACAATAAAAACCAAAGAATCAATGAATACTATCGAATGCCGCGGCATCACAAAGAAATTCGGGGGATTCAAGGCTCTCGACAATGTGACGGTCGAAGTGCCGGAAGGCCGGATTTTCGGGTTGCTGGGGCCCAACGGCGCAGGCAAGACCACGCTGATACGGATAATCAACAACATCACCCTGCCGACCGAGGGACAGGTCATATTCAATGGCAGGCCCATCACAGCCGATGATGTCAGGCGCATAGGATATCTTCCCGAGGAACGCGGACTGTACAAGAAGCTGAAAGTCTGCGATCAGGTGCTGTATTTCGCTCGCCTGAAAGGGATGTCGTCTGCCGATGCGACGGTCGAACTCAAGAAGTGGTTTGTCAAGTTCGGCATCGAATCGTGGTGGAACAAGAAGATTGAGGAGCTCTCCAAGGGGATGGCTCAGAAGATCCAGTTCATAACCACCATAGTCCACAAGCCCAGGCTCCTCATCCTTGACGAGCCGTTCAGCGGCTTCGACCCTGTCAACGTGCAGGTGGTCCGTGACGAGATACTCGGACTCAGGGAGAACGGCACCACCATTATGCTCTCCACTCACAATATGGAGTCGGTCGAGGAGCTTTGCGACGACATCGTCCTGCTCAACAAGTCGAAAGTGGTGGTCTCGGGCGGTGTGAACGAAGTGCGCCGCAAATATGGCAGCAACCAGATGGAGATATGCTATCACGGCTCTTCAGCCGCAGCCCTGCCGGACTGCGAGGCGTTCACCACAGTGCTCGACGAGGAACATCAGGGCGGCCGCCGCGCAGTGCTCAACATCAATGACGGTCATACCAACAGGGACGTCATCGAAGCCGTAAATCCCATTGTTGAAATCTCCTCGTTCCAGGAACTCGTTCCCAGGATGAATGACATATTCATAAAGCTCGTAGGCGGCAAATAAAATTTCAAGACTATGAATTTCAATAAAATCGGCATAATCATATCGCACGAGTACTCCACCCGTGTGAAAAAGAAATCCTTCATCCTCATCACGGTGCTGACCCCTCTTCTGCTGGCGCTGTGCTTCATCATCCCCTCCGTCATAATGCTCAGCGGCGACCACGGCGAAGAGGCTGCCAAGGTTATGGTCATAGACCGCAGCGGACAGATAGCCCACGCCCTGGAAAGTTCACAGAAAGCTGAATATTCGCTTCTTGATCCGTCATCAAGCGTCGAAACCTTCAAGAAGGCCGTTCTCGAGGAGGACAACCTGGCCCTTATTGAAATTTCCGATTTCAACGTAAACGGTGACGTGGAAGTCTCGGTCTATTCCCGCAAGGCGCTGAACATCACAGTCAAGGATGACATCCGCCACCAGATCAACGCCCGTCTGCGCGATATCAAGCTCAGGAAATATGACATAGAGGACCTTGACAGCATAATGAAAGATGTCAACTCCGACATACGCATCTCCACATTCACCGTCAGCGAGGACGGAAGTCAGAAGGAGGACAGTTTCGAACTCAAGATGGCCCTTGCATACATAGCAAGTTTCCTGATATATATGTTCGTCTTCATGTTCGGGAATATGGTGATGCGCGGTGTGATCGAGGAGAAGAGCTCGAAAGTCATCGAAGTGCTCGTGTCATCCGTGAAGTCCGTAGAACTTATGGTCGGCAAGATAATCGGAGTGGCTCTTGTGGCCCTGACCCAGTTCGCGATGTGGGTGATCCTGCTCGGAGGCTCCGTGATGCTCATCGGCTCGCTAACGGACCGGAGCGTCGCTCCTGTTTCTGATGTGGCCGTCACCGCGCTTCAGGCTGCGGATGAGAGCATAGAACCGAACGAGGTGAGCGCCGTTCTGAACGATGTGGTCACTCAGGTACAGGGCATCGATTTCGGACAGCTGCTGATATGCTTCCTGCTCTACTTCATCTTCGGCTACCTGCTCTTTGCATCGATGTTCGCAGCCATCGGAGCGGCTGTCGACAATGAGGCGGACACCCAGCAGCTGACGCTTCCCGTGACTCTTCCCTTGATAATCGGCCTGTTCATAATGCTGCACACATTCCAGCATCCCGACAGCGCGCTGTCTTTCTGGGCATCCATAATTCCCCTGACATCTCCTATGGTGATGATGGCAAGGGTTCCGTTCGGCGTTCCCTTCTGGGAACTGGCCCTCTCCGTGGCGCTGCTCATCGGCACGTTCGTGCTTCTGGCCTACCTGTCGGCAAGAATTTACCGCATCGGCATCCTGACTTCGGGCAAGAAGGCCACCTTCAAGGAGCTTATGAAGTGGATGAAATACAAAAACTGATGACAATATGACAAGAATTATCAATTACGCATCAGCAGTCGCATTCGCGCTCGCGCTGTGCGCTTGCGGGACATCCGTGAAAACCTCATCCTTCGACATCTCGTGGGAGCGTGTCCTCATCGATTCCGGATTCGACGATATGAAGGACCTGGCAGCGACTGAAGAGATTGCCAAATACAAGGACCTTATGGACCAGCTTCAGGAGATAGTGGGCTATACGCCTGAGGAATACACCTCAACGCGGCCTGAGAGCGGATTGTCAAACTTTGCGGCCGATGCCATACGCGAAGCGGCGCAGAGGGCGTTCGACAAGCCTATGGACCTGGCGATGACCAATTTCGGAGGCATACGCACCAATCTCCCGAAAGGGGCGGTCCGTATGTATGACATATACTCGATCTTCCCTTTCCAGAACTACATCTGCTATGTGACTGTCAAGGGTGACAAGCTGCTTGAGTTCCTCACGAATATGGCGGAAAGCGGCAGGGTCGAGGCCTTCAGCGGAGTAAGGATTGTCACCAAGGGCAAAAAGCTGCAGACACTTCTCGTCGGAGGTGAACCCGTCGACCCCGAGCGCATCTACAACTTCGCTTCCATAGACTTCCTGCTTTCAGGCGGTGACGGACAGAGACTCTCCGGCATCTCCATCGACACATTCCGAAGCGACATACTCATACGCGAGGCCATCGCCTTCAAGATGAAGGAAATGACCGACGCAGGTGAAAAGATAGTTCTGTCCAAGGACGGACGTGTAGTAACCAAATAAACATCGGGACAATGAAAAGACTTTCAATACTGCTTCTGCTCATATCCGCAGCAACTGGAGCACAGGCACAGGACCTTGTGATACTCCACACCAACGACACCCACAGCCAGATAGAGCCTTTCCGCTCCGGCATCAACAACGGCTTGGCAGGCGTTGAGCGCAGGCTCCAGTTCATCAACAGCCAGATTGAAGAATACGGAAAGGACCACGTCCTGCTGCTCGATGCAGGTGACTACAACCAGGGCACACCTTATTTCACCCTGGGGAAAGGTGACCTCGAAGCCAATCTGATGAACCTTCTCGGCTACGAGGCCGCCACGCTCGGCAACCACGAGTTCGACAACGGACTTGATGAACTCGCGCGCCGGCTCAGAATCACCGGGTTTCCCACCTTGTGCGCCAATTATGACTTTTCCGAAACTCCTATCGGTGAGCTGGTCCAGCCCTATACCATTATCAGCAAGGCCGGTATCAAGATAGGCATCATAGGCCTGACCACCCGGCTCGACAGGGTTGTCTCATACAACATCGTGAAGGATCTTGTATGGCTGGACCCCATCGAGGCCGTAAACCGCTACGCCAGGGAGCTCAAGGAAGACGAGCAATGCGATATGGTCATAGTGCTGTCACACCTCGGATACAGGGAGGATGACAATGACAACTACGACGCCCCCTCCGACATCACGCTGGCAAAGCACACCCGCAACGTGGACATAATCATAGGCGGGCACTCGCACACCTTCCTCAAGGAGATGAAGAAGTTCAGGAACCTTGACGGCAAGGAGGTCTCCATCGTCCAGGACGGAGCCTATGGCGTATATGTGGGCAAATTGTCAATAAACTTCAACTAAGTCATTATTAAAGGGCATAATCCGACGTCGACTTGACTCCCGTCAGAGAGAAATAGGAGGCGCTGACCGTACCGTATACCCATACCTCGTGTCCGAGGAGATCAGGGTTGTCGCGGAGGTTGAGCGCCTTCCTTATCTTTGACGGCAGTTCGACAGCCACACAGCGTTCCCTTTCAGTCTCGTACCTGCTGTCGGCTATCCCGAAATGGGTGTCCGACACGAACGGAGCCGCAAAGGACATCGAGGACTTGCTGATGTCACCACCCACGATGAATCCGTGGACCCAGACCTTCTCCGATATATGCAATGCGGCGGAGGATGCCTCCAGCGCATTGTCGCGCGTCAACCCGTCCGAAATTCTCCCGTCCGGTCCTATGCGTATGCTTTCACTGACCCACACGGCGCTGGTATCAAGGCTTATCGAAAAGGATGAGTCCTCCAAAGGGCCTTCCGGCTGATCGGAATCGATTGTAATGCTGAGCATCTGTCCGGCGCGAAGCGTCCTTTTCATCAGCATCACCTCTCCTGATTCCCCTTTAAGTACGAAACTCACTTCTCCCGGCGGGAAATATGCTGTGCGCTCCTCCTTTGTATCATAAATAATGCTCCCGGCCTCGTGGACAAGGTCGAATGACGCATCTCCATACCCTGCCAGAAAACTGTCCGAGAAATGCATTATGACACCGGCATTGCGCCTGGTGCAGTTGAACGAGACCGCCACGTTGCAGCCCGCGCCCACCTCGACTGTCCGGGAATCGCCGAAAAGAGGCCTGTCGAAAGCCGGCTCGTCGAATATCACCGAGCCCACACTGATTTCATATACATCCGGTGTCACCTCCAGCCGCTGCGGCCGGTCACCGTATCTGCCATAATAGACCGTTTCCCCTCCTATGCTTCTTATGGAAAGGATGAAACTGTTGGTGTCAAGCGCCAGCCCTTCGGCTGCGCCCTTGGTGGAAAGCGATAGCAGGCCGCTGTGCCCGCTGCCGGTATCAAGCCCCTGGCAGGCTGCAAGTGTGATGGAGATTGCCATCAGCGCCGCAAATCTTTTCATAATAACCTCCATTATTAACTCAAGTTTCGCAAGTATTTATATCGTTGATAATCAAAGTGAAGTGAGAACTTGCGAAATTTTTCCCACCGCACTTTCTTATTTTTTTGTCCCTATCCCTGAGTTTCGCATTTGCGGAACCTGAATTCTGCAGTACAAAATTACTTATGCGGGAAAGCGGATTGTGCGTCAGAAGCGAGGAACAGCGTATTCTTTTTTTTTGTAAATTTGTATGGGATATATGTCCGGCTTGCAGGCACGCCGGCGCCCTGCGGTTGATTTTTTCAAAAAAGAACATAAAGTTTTTCAAATTTCCAATTCCACACCGACTATGAGAATTCCTGTCAGATTTGCGGCAACGTTTCTTGCCCTGTCAGCTTTTATGGGCTGTTCTAAAGAAATCCCGACCACCGACTACCAGACCATTCCCGTTCCGGACAAAATCACACTGTCCGACGGCGAAGGCGTCGTCTTCGACTCCTCTGTAAAGATCTTTTACTCCGAAGGCGACCAAATGAAACGCAATGCGAGATTTATGGCTGAATATGCTTTCCAGGCCACCGGCAGGAAAGCGACTGTCAAGAAATATGACGGAGAGGACATCAAGGGCAAGGCCATAATCCTCAAGATCGAGACCACAGCATCGTCCAACACCGAAGGATACCGCATCGAGGTCGGAGGCGACAGGATTGTCATTTCCAGCCCCACCCCTGCAGGTGTGTTCTACGGCATCCAGACCGTGCGCAAGAACATAGCCGGCCGCAAGGAAGTGCTCTTCCCCGCAGCGTCCGTCAGCGCCGCGCCCCGCTTCGCATACAGGGGTATGCACCTTGACGTGTCACGTCATTTCTTCACCGTCGAGGAGGTGAAGACATATATAGATATGCTTGCCCTGCACGGTATCAACCGTTTCCACTGGCACCTGACGGACGATCAGGGATGGCGTGTCGAAATCAGGAAATACCCCAAGCTCACGGAAGTGGGATCACAGCGCTCCAAGACCGTCATCGGTCACAACTCAGGCGTCTATGACGAGACTCCTCACGGCGGATTCTACACTCAGAAGGAGATTGCCCAGGTTGTGGCCTATGCTGCCGAAAGGTATATCACGATAGTGCCCGAGATTGACCTTCCCGGACATATGCTCGCCGCACTGGCCGCATATCCCAAGCTCGGCTGCACGGGAGGGCCTTACGAAGTGGCATCCACCTGGGGAATCTTCGAGGATGTGCTCTGCCCCGGCAAGGAGAAGACTATGGAGTTCATCAAGGATGTCCTCAATGAGATAATGGACCTCTTCCCCGGCGACATAATCCATATCGGCGGTGACGAATGCCCCAAGACCCAGTGGGAGAAATGCCCGGACTGCCAGGCCCTCATCAAAAAGCTCGGCATCAGGGCCGATGCCAACCACACTGCGGAGCAGAAGCTTCAGAGTTATGTCACCAACTTCGCCGAGAAGGTCATCAACGAACGCGGCCGCAAGCTCATAGGCTGGGATGAAATACTCGAAGGAGGCCTTGCCCCCAACGCCATGGTGATGTCGTGGCGCGGCGTGGAAGGAGGCATCGAAGCCGCCAAGCTTGGCCACGATGCCGTTATGGTGCCCACCACCCACCTTTACTTCGACTACTATCAGAGCGAGGACCGTGACAACGAGCCCGAAGCCATCGGCGGCTATGTGCCCGTTTCAACGGTATATTCATATGAACCCGTTCCCGACACATTCTCTGCGGAAGAGGCATCCCACATCATAGGTGTCCAGGCCAACATCTGGTCTGAATACATTCCTCATTTCTCCCAGATACAGTATATGGTTCTGCCCAGGATGGCAGCCCTGGCAGAAATTCAATGGTGTCCGCGTGGAAGCAAGGACTACGATGCTTTCATTGCCCGCTGCGCTCATCTCCAGCCGGTCTATGACCAGCTCGGTTATTCGTACGCGACG
The DNA here is from genome assembly GCA_045600965.1 of Bacteroidales bacterium. Classification (GTDB taxonomy): domain Bacteria; phylum Bacteroidota; class Bacteroidia; order Bacteroidales; family UBA932; genus RGIG6374. The sequence goes on from JAZRYW010000031.1 coordinate 36,514, forward strand.
CACATCTTCCGGGATGTCGCCGAATAATTCAAAAAAAGTGCAGTGCGTACCACGGTTTTTTTTGAATTCTTATGAAAGGCATAATTTAGGATTATTCCGACCAGGACCGATATGGTCCTGAGTTTTCCTGAAACGGCTTCACAGAGCAATCTGTGAGGCCGTTTCTGCTTATTACATATCGCCACCATCCTTGATGGAAAAAAATTCCTACCGACGGACTGCAACTTTTTCGTCATTTTTTATCACCAGTCAGGTCTACCTTTGCAGTCCTGTCAAAAACCTAAAAACTATGAACAACATTCTCATTATCGCATTTCTGATTTTTTCAATCATCTCGCTCTCCAGTGCCATCTTCTGCTTCCGCAAGGACATAAAGAGAAAAAGGCGCAGGCAGATCTACGTCCGTGTGATCAGCGTCTGGGCGCTTCAAATCACCGTGCTGACAGCAGTAGCCATACTTATGTATTCATCGGAAGGATTCGCCGCCACTGACTCCATACGCGCCTGCGCTACAGCCCTTTGCCTGAGTTTCACCTCTCTTTGGGCAGCAAAGCTGTCTCCGGCAAGATTCCCGGTGGAAATTTTCCCATACGTGGCGATATCGTCATTCATCCTGTGCGCGATCAGCCTTGCCGTACCCGGAAGCGTGGCGTGGATAACCGTCTTGGCTCCGGTGGCCGGAACAGCCCTCTGCGGATATGTGCTGTTCCGTTCATACAAGATGATACTCAACGCACGAAACACCGCTCTGCTGACAGAGATGGCAGCGGTTTTCTCGGTCAATATGATAATACTGTGCACCTGCAACGGATGGATACCCTTCCTTGCCGTGCCCGTGCTGGAAAGCCACTGCTCGATGAGATATGTCCGCAGGAAAAACGCTTCCAGGGCCCTGTTCGTGGGAAGGCCATCCGTACCGCCTGAGTTGCAGCCGCGCATAGGCGACGAGGGACGCAGCGAGAAGGAGATCATAAAGGACAGGTTCATAAGCTATCTTACCGAGTCGAAGGACTATCTGAAGAGCGATCTCAGGATCAACGACGTGGCCAACAAGGTGTACACCAACAAGACATACCTCTCAAAGGTCATAAAGGACTGTATGAACCAGAACTTCCTCCAGGTCATCCATTTCTACAGGATACAGGAGGCTATAGATATGTATATGAAGGACCCCACAATGTCAGCGCAGGAACTGTGCGACAAATCGGGCTTCAACTCGATGTCCAGTTTCTCGGCCGCATTCAAGTTCAACACCGGTATGACGCCCGGAAGCTGGTGCAGGGGATACAAACAGAAACTTTACGAATCGGATGAGGAGGATTGAGAGAATGGCGTGGGCTGTCATTGCATTATGCAGGAAGCGCCGCAAATCATATCGGACCACCGATGAAGAGATTATCCGGAGGCTGGAGGATGCCATGCGGAACGAACGGCTGTATCTTGAGGACATCTCCATCCTGCAGGCAGCGGCCAGGATACACACCAACCGCACCTACGTGTCGAAGAGTCTTAATTCCAGAGGTATGAGTTTCAGAACCTACCTCAACAACTACCGTACCCTGCACGCTATGGAGATGATAAGGAAGGACAGGAAGATGGAGTATTCGGCGGAGGAGATTGCCAGGGCATCCGGCTTTATGACCGAACGCACGATGAACGGCAATCTCAAACGGCTGACCGGACATACCTTCTCTTCCTACCGAAAGAAGGTGCTTGGCTGACAAGTGTTTGATTATTTGCTATATTTGCGCTTTGATACGTCTGATACTATGAGCACCGACAGATTCATACTTGTAAAGGAATCCTTCGAAAAGAAGGCCATCGGAATTGAATCTCCCGCAAGGAAGACATCCGAATATTTCGGAGAACTCGTCTTTGACCGCCGCAAGATGCAGAAATACCTCAGGAAGGAGGTCCTGGAATCCTTCATCGAAAGCGTGGAGGGCGGCAGGCCTCTCGATATGGTCACTGCTGACGGAGTTGCCGCAGGAGTCAAGGAATGGGCCCTTGAAAATGGTGTGACGCATATCTGTCACTGGTTCCAGCCGCTTACGGACACCACGGCTGAGAAACACGACTCTCTCATAGATTATGACGAAAACAAGGAGATCATAGAGAAATTTGACGGGAGGGCTCTTGCGCAGCAGGAGCCTGACGCCTCGTCATTCCCAAGCGGCGGCATAAGAGCGACATTCGAAGCCCGCGGCTACACGGCCTGGGACCCCACGTCCCCTCTGTTCATACAGGACGACACGCTCTGCATCCCCACCGTGTTCGTGTCATACACAGGCGAAGCCCTGGACTACAAGGCACCCCTGAAGAAATCACTGGCCGCCCTGAACGATGCGGCCGTCCCCGTATGCCACTATTTCGACCCTTCTGTGCGCAAGGTCATAGCATATCTTGGCTGGGAGCAGGAGTATTTCCTGGTGGACGAATCGCTCTACTCAGCCCGTCCGGACCTGATGATAACGGGCCGTACGCTGATGGGGCACAACTCATCCAAGAACCAGCAGCTTGACGACCACTATTTCGGAGCCATCCCCACCCGTGTCGCGGCCTTTATGCGCGACCTCGAGATATCTGCCCACCGGCTCGGAATCCCCCTCAAGACGCGCCACAACGAGTCCGCCCCCAACCAGTTCGAACTGGCCCCCATCTACGGCGAATGCAATCTGGCCAACGACCAGAACCAGATAGTGATGAACCTGATGAACCATATCGCCAGAAAGCACGGTTTCGTGGTTCTCCTTCACGAGAAACCTTTCGAGGGCATCAACGGCTCAGGAAAGCACAACAACTGGTCGCTCGGCACAGACACCGGCCTGCACCTGCTCGCCCCCGGCAAGGACGCGAAGGGAAATCTGCTGTTCATAACCTTCTTCGTGAACGTCCTGAGCGCAGTGCAACGTCACAACGCCCTGCTCAAGGCAAGCATAGCCAGCGCCACCAACGCCCACCGTCTTGGCGGAAACGAGGCGCCGCCCGCCATCGTGTCTGCATTCCTCGGACAGACTATGACCGAAGTGCTGCACAAACTTCTTGAAGTGCCCTCCGGCACCCCTATCGAGATAGAAGGCAAGAGAGGCGCCAGCCTTGGACTCGTTGCCCTGCCTGAAATATTCCTCGACAACACGGACCGCAACCGCACCTCGCCGTTTGCATTCACCGGCAACCGTTTCGAATACCGCGCCGTAGGTTCAAGCGCGAACTGCGCGGGAGCCCTGACAGTCCTAAATGGCGCCGTTGCAGAACAGCTTATGTTCTTCAAGAAGGATGTCGACAGGCTCCTGGCCGAAGGCAAACCCACAGACATAGCCATAATGGACGCCCTCAAGCCGCTGATTGCATCAGTGCTGGACACCATCTGTTTCGACGGGAACGGATACACCGACCAGTGGCTCAAGGAGGCCGGCCGCAGAGGCCTTGACACCGAGACAAGCGTTCCTGAGATGTTCAAGGTGTTCGCACGCGAGGAATCGGTGCGGATGTTCACCGCAACGGGCATTTTCACAGAGAAGGAAATCGACGCGCGCAATGAGGTCAAATGGGAGACCTATATCAAGAAAGTGCAGATTGAATCGCGCGTGATGTGCAGGATGTCGGTCAACCACATCATACCTGCCGCCATCACCTACAAGGAAAGGCTCCTCAAGGAGGTTTCTCTCAACAAGGAGGTTTTCGGCAACACCGAAGGATGCTCAACCGAGCTGGAACTCATCAGACAGATTGCAGCGCTGATATCCGATATCAGCGCAAGGGCCGCAGCAATGAACGGGTCACGCCGCGAAGCCGGACAGATAGAGGACATATATCAGCGCGCCCGGGCTTACCATCTGATTGCAGAGGATCTCAAGCCGCTCAGGGCTAGCATAGACGCGCTCGAGGAGCTCGTGGATGACAAATGCTGGCCACTGCCCAAATACCGCGAACTGCTTTTCATTTCCTAAGCATATGAAATCATTCCTTTCAAAAGCGTTGCTCTCTGCCGCCGCTTTTGCGGCCATTGCCTGCACAGACCGCTGCCCACAGTCGCATCTGACTGAAAACGATGCGCAGATCAATGACATTATCGCCTCAATGACCCTGGAACAGAAGGTGCTGATGCTGCACAGCAAGACCAATATGTCGTCCGAAGGCATACCGGACCTTCAAATACAGGACATAAAGTATTGTGACGGGCCTTTCGGGATAAGGGAGGAAGGCGTGCCTGACGGTTTTGCATCGGCAGGCTGGAAACTCGACTCCGCCACCTATTTCCCCACCGGTTCGGCCCTTGCGGCCACCTGGTCACCCGAGCTGGCCTACAGTTACGGTCAGGGTATGGGTCACGAGGCAAGGCTGAGGGGAAAGGACGTCATACTCGGCCCGGCCATCAACATCCAGAGACTGCCCGTGGGCGGACGCTCCTATGAATATCTGAGCGAGGACCCATTCCTGAGCGCACGGCTTGCCGCAGACTATGTGAAGGGCGTTCAGGACGCCGGCACTGCAGCCTGCATCAAGCACTTTGCAGTCAACAACCAGGAGACCAACCGCGGAAGCGTCAACGCCGTTGTCGATGAAAGGACGCTTCGCGAGATATATCTACGGCCTTTCGAGGCTGCGGTCAGGGAAGGCGGAGCTATGGTGGTTATGCCGGCCTACAACAAGGTCAACGGATACTACTGCTCCGAGAACGCGCACCTCAACAACGAGATCCTGCGCGGCGAATGGGGATTCAAAGGATTCACCGTTTCCGACTGGGGCGGTACGCACAGCACAGTGGGAGCCGCTTTGGGAGGCCTCAACGTGCAGATGACCGGTGACAACTTCTTCGGAAAGGCCCTTGCCGATTCCGTCCGGGCGGGCAAGGTTGCGGAAAGCGTCATCGACGACAAGGTTCGCGAGATCCTCAGGGTCAGGTTCGCCATCGACGCAGTGCCCGAGGATATAGCCAACACCAAGCAGACTTCCCAGAGCGAAAGCCGCAGGACCGCCTATGAGGTGGCAAGGCGCTCCATCGTGCTGCTTGCCAACGACGGCATCCTCCCTCTTGATCCTACAGTGGGGAGGGTTGCTGTGATAGGACGCAACGCAAAGGCTTCCACCGCTGCCGGCGGAATGGGTGCAGGTGTCAAGACTCCTTATGAGGTGTCTCCATACGACGGTATCGTGAATGCATTCTCAGGTGAAGTCACCTATGCCGAAGGCTACAGGAACTTTATGGGTATGTTCGCCTCCTGGCTCCCCCAGCCCGTTGCGGGCATTGCCGCAAGCATTGACGAAATACCGGATGAGGCAATGATCGCCCAGGCAGTGAAAGCTGCCGCGGACGCCGACGTCGTGCTGTATTTCATAGGCACCAACAAATACATCGAAACAGAAGGCTCCGACAGGAGCGACATCACCCTTCCCGTGGGACAAGACCTGCTGCTTGACTCTCTGAAGAAGGTCAATCCGAACATCGTGTCGGTGGTCATCTCCGGCGGCCCCTGTGACCTGCGTCACGCAGCCGAAGTCTCACGCGCGCTCGTACAGGGCTGGTGGAACGGGCTTGAAGGCGGAAACGCTCTGGCTGACATACTGTTCGGCAAGGTATCCCCTTCCGGCAAGCTTCCTATGACCTTCCCCGCACGGCTCGAGGACTCCCCCGCCTTCGCCCTCGGCAACTTCCCGCAGAAGGCTGAAATCCGCGGTGACCTGTTCGGAAACAGCTACCGCAAGGACGTGAAGGGGCAGGAGACATTCGACATCCGCCGCACCGCACCTGACGCCCTGTATTCCGAAGGTCTGCTGGTGGGCTACCGCTGGTTCGACACCCGCGACATCAAACCGCTATTCGCATTCGGGCACGGACTGTCATACACGAGTTTCGAATATTCAGACACGGAAATTAAAGTCGGGAAGAAGGCCATCCGCGTAAGTTTCGTGGTTTCCAACAACGGCGATATGGATGCGGAAGAAGTTGCACAGCTTTATGTGCGCAGGCCCGGTTCCGCCGTGGAACGTCCATACAAGGAACTCAAGGCCTTCAAGCGCATTGCCATAGCCGCCGGCCGCAGCACAAAGGTTGAGCTCGAAATTCCCCTCGACGAACTCCGTCACTGGGATGTCGCCACCGGCAGCTGGGCGCTCGAACAGGGCCGCGTCGAGCTGCTGCTCGGCTCCGCCTCCGATGACATACGCCTGACGGCCGAAGCAGGCATCTGAGTACCCCCATCCTTACCGCAGCTGCCCGGCCACGCTAATTTTTTTTGGTATCTTGAAAAAGATATCTATATTTGCAGTCCCCTTGTGGGAAGTCTTGTTGACAATAATGGAGAGGTGGCAGAGTGGTCGATTGCGGCGGTCTTGAAAACCGTTGACGTTAACAGCGTCCCGGGGTTCGAATCCCTGTCTCTCCGCGCAATGCAAAGCATAATGAACGCTGCACGAAAGTGCGGCGTTTTGCGTTCAACCCCTCTCCGTCGGGAGCTTGCTCACGTAAGGAGAAGGGGTTGAGCGCAAAAAGGGCCTCTCAGGCCCGTTCATCTATGCTTTGCTCTCGGAGTAAAGGGAAAAGTCACGGCGCAGCCGTGGCTAATCCCACTTCGGAGAAGGGGCTGAAAGTCACGGTGGAAAAAACGCGCGCGCGTGCCCCCCGCGCGTTTTTTCCAATTCGTGCGTTTGGAGATGTTTTTTCACGTAGTTGCGGAACAGTTCGCAGGTTTCCTTGTTCTTGAAACAAGCCTCCAGGCTTTTGACGGTTGACGCCGGGCGTCCGGCTTTCTTTTTCAGCCTTATTCTTAATGCCTGAATAATCGC